>CANFVI010000020.1 GCA_947450405.1 Flavobacteriales bacterium | reverse complement strand
TGCGAATGTGAAAATGCTCAAAAGTGTCGGCCCTCAAACTTTCAGAAACAGCGGTAACAGCATCAGAGTTATTGATACTCCAGCTTACAACTGGTTCGTAAGATGCTTCTCGGCCAACTAGGGTAATGTCCGTTCCATGAAGGGTTGTGACTACTGGAATATGAATATTGTCTTCCAAGAGTATTTGCTTTGCCAATAAGGCCGCTGAAGCATGAGGAATGGCATAATGAACATGCAACACTTCAAGTTTGGCTGATTTTACTATATCTACAATCTTACCAGCGAGAGCTGTTTCGTAGGGTGCATATTCAAATAATGGGTATTGAGGAATAATAACTTCATGGAAAAAAATATTTTCCATGAAAAAATCCAGTCTTGCAGGTTGATGATAACTGATAAAGTGAACTTCATGTCCTATTTTTGAAAGCGCTTTCCCTAATTCAGTGGCTAAAACTCCGCTTCCGCCGAAGGTAGGATATAGCACAATACCAATTCTCATAATCTATTAACAAAGTTCACTAAAAAAAGGCTTAATTGCTATTAAAATAATGAAAGATATTCAAGAAGAAATATTCAGTGATGCCTATTTCATGCGAAAGGCTCTCGATTTGGCTCATCAAGCGTTTGAAGATGACGAAGTTCCAATCGGCGCCATTGTAGTTTGTGATAATAAAATCATTGGAAAAGGGTATAATCAGACTGAAAAATTACTTGATGTAACCGCGCATGCTGAAATGTTGGCCATTACAAGTGCTGCCCAATATATGAATAGTAAGTTTTTAGATGATTGTACTCTTTTTGTTACAATTGAACCATGTGTGATGTGCGCTGGAGCTAGCAAGTGGGCTAGATTTGGAAGAATTGTTTATGGAGCAGAAGAGCCTAAGTTTGGTTACTCAACCATTAGCAATAAAATAGTCTACCAAAAAACTGAAATTACAGGTGGTATACTTGAAGAAGAATGTTCTAAATTAATGAAGGATTTTTTTGCGTCTAAGCGCAACTAGTTATTTTTCGTAAGCACCAATGTCACAAGGGTTTTTCCTTGATTTTCCATTAATATCAATGATGTTAATTGGATTACTCACGCCTGCTTTCCCTATTCCAAATGACGTTGAATCAATACCATAATTGCCAATTGAAACATCAATAAACCCCGTGTTTTTTTTGTTGAAATAATTTGAAGTATTATTAAATAATTTCTGTGGATCTTTTGATTTTAATAGGTTGTAATTTGAATTGATATTGAAAACTGCCTTTGAAACATTATCAATAAATATTTCATCAGTCATGGGTCCATCAACTATTGAATTGTTAAGTGTAAAATCTAGATCCTTCCATTTCAATAAAACTCCATTTGGGTCTCTTTGAGTATTTGTAATTGCCAAATGTCCTTGCTGCCTGGTATTGATGCCTGAATATTCAGCAAAAGTGCAGTGATTAAAAACGTAATTTCCCCCCAAATAAGCGAGGAAAGTATAACTTCCAACATCAGCAAATAAGCAGTTTGTTGCTTTGATGTTTGTGCTTACACCAATCAAGCTTGCTTGACCGCAGTATTGAATTTTGCTTTGATTGATAATTAGCGAGGGTGTGTTATTTAGCAATGAATCTACCCGAATACCAATGGTTGCATTTGAAATATCGGCAAATTCAATTTTCCCCTTTCCACCGGGAAGGTAAAAAATTCCACCCCATTGATTGGGAAGTTTTTCAGTGGCATAAACGGGTTTATCGCCGCGAATTTTTACTCTTTCTTGGGCAGTTCCACGAATATTGAAATCACCCAATACAAATATTCCTGTTCTGGCTGAGGCAAACACTTGAACCCCTTTTTCAATGGTAAAAGTATTTCCAGCAGCTACTTCTATTGATTCAACAATTACATAGGGTTTTTTAACATCATTCCAAACGGTATTATTGGGTAAAATTTCATTTTTTACATAGTGTGCATCCCAGCCATAAGCAGCCAAAATGAGTTTACTTGTTGATTGACCCACATTGGCAATTAAACTATCTAAAACCAACGCTGGATTATTTGTGTTGTTGGCTTCTAAAGCACATTGAACAAAAATGAAAACACTGTCATTTGGGCCAATATCTAAATCTTTAATTTCTTTACCAGCAATTCCATCTATATTGATTTTGTAAGGTGAATTTGATCCTCCAGCAACTTTGAAATTGGCTTTTACCCATGCATTTTCATTGTTTTTTATACTGAGCATTTTGGTCACAGAAATGGGGTAGGTTGTACCCGGCATTCTGGTGAAAATAGTATCAAAATAAACAGTATCCTTAGAAAATATCAATTTAGAATTTGCAGCATATTGGTCACTCTTAATGCACGATTGCGTGAAAAGCGAAGCGAGTGCAAGCCAGAGAAAAATGATATTTTTGAGGGATAATTTCATCAAATATTTACAAATATCGTTATTTATACATGTCTTCGTTGTGTAAAATACTCAAATAGCTATAATACCGTTCTTGTGGAACGATACCCTCTGCAACAGCTTTTAAAACCCCGCAATCGGGTTCATGTTCGTGTTTGCAATTATTGAATCTACATTGACTCATCACGGCTCTAAATTCAGGAAAATAATGAGCAATTTCTTCATCGGGAATATCAACCACGCCAAAATCGCGGATTCCTGGAGTGTCAATAATTTGCGTGTTATTATCGAGAATAAACATTTCAGCGAAAGTAGTGGTGTGTCTTCCTTTTTCGTGAGATTCAGAAATACTACCAACTTTGGCCCTGACACCTGGAAATAATGTATTGAGTATGGTAGATTTCCCAACCCCAGAATGTCCCGCCAATAAAATTCTTTTTCCAGAAATAAAATTCAGCAAAGGTTCTAAACCTTGGTTTTTTCTAGCAGAACCAACCAAAATTGTTACTTCAGCATCTTTGTAAATTCTATTTAATTCTTCTGTGACTTTGGTGATTTCATCTTTTAAGAGGTCTGTTTTATTTAAAAACAGAACAGCTGGAACATGCATCGATTGACAGCATAAAATGAATCGGTCAATAAAACCCAATGATGTTCTAGGAGCAAAAAGGCTGGCCACCAAAATGGCAGCATCTAAATTGGTTGCAAGGATTTGCCTTTTTGAACTTAGTTTATTTGCTTTACGGATTATCCAATTATTGCGCGGTTTTACTTCAGTAATTGATCCAGTATTTTCATAATTAGCATCTAATTCAATATTTACAAGGTCGCCAACTGCAACAGGATTGCTTGTGTCAACAATGTGTAACCGCATTTTACCCCTGGTTCTAGCCCGAATTATTTGGCCATCATTGGTTCTAACAATATACCAACTTCCGGTTGATTTAATTACGGTAGCATCTAACATTCTTTAAAAAATGGCTTGACAAATGGCCTGAGTTTGAGCGCTTTTGCCCATTGTATAAAAATGAAGTACTGGAACATCTGCTTTTATGAGTGCTTTACATTGCTCAATCGCCCATTGATTTCCTAGTTCAATAACTTCTTTATCTGTTTTGCATTTTTCAACTTCATTGGTTAATGCTTCAGGCAAATCAATATTGAAGATTTTTGGCAAGGCAATAAGTTGTTTTTTCGAAGCCAATGGTTTTAACCCGGGAATAATGGGTACATTTATTCCGTTTTCGCGGCAGCGTTCCACAAATTGAAAATAATCTTTGTTATCAAAAAACATCTGTGTAACTAAAAATTCGGCACCGGCTTCAACTTTTCGCTTCAAATATTTCATATCTGTTTGGATGTTTGGTGCATCGCCATGTTTTTCAGGATAGCAAGCGGCTCCAATGCAGAAATTAGATTCATGAACAATGGTAAGCTCTTCATCTAAATAAATTCCTGAATTCATATTTTTAATTTGATGAATTAAATCTAACGCGTTTTTATTTCCATCCACTTCCGGCTCAAAATACATATCGCCTTTTCTGGCATCGCCCCTAAGTGCAAGTACATTGTCGATTCCTAAGAAATTTAATTCAATTAGTGCTGTTTCAGTGTCGTCTTTGGTAAATCCACCGCAAATTAGGTGAGGAACAGCGTCAATTTTGTAATGATTTTGAATTGCCGCACAAATTGCTACCGTTCCTGGTCGTTTGCGGGTCGAAATTCGATCATATGTGCCATCTACACGCTTTTTAAGTACAAAATCTTCTCTATGGTAGGTTACGTCAATAAAAGACGGATTAAACTCAAGCAAAGGGTCAATTGCATTGTAAATGCTTTGAATGCCCAATCCTTTGAGCGGAGGTAATATTTCAAATGAAAACAGGGTTGATTTTCTATTTTCTATATGTTCAATTATTTTCATTAAAATTGAATTTCTTTGGTTATGGTTTCAGATCCTCTTATAATGGTAGCGGTAGTTTTATCGCCAGCATTAAATTTGCTTAAGGCAACCATATAATCTTCAACACCTGTAACAGTATTATCTCCTAACTTGATAATGATATCGTTTCTCATTAAACCAGCCTTCATTGCAGGTTTGTTTTCAGAAACACCGTCAATTCTCATTCCTTTTCCAGAATAAGAATAATCTGGCATTACACCCATGGCAATTTTAAATTTACTTCTGCCTGGTGTTGAATCTTTGGTTTTGGTAAATGGTAACTTTTTACACTTGTTGTTTAATTTTACAACCTGTTTAATTACTTCAATGCTGTTATACATTCCTTGGTAATTAATCTTGTATTCGTCATCATCTGGAGTATGGTAATCTCTGTGTTGACCGCTAAAGAAATGTAAAACAGGAATTCCCGCCAAATAAAAACTTGCATGGTCACTAGGACCCATGCCGCTTTCGGTAGTAGTTATTTTTAATTGAGTGGTGTCTAATTTTAATTTAGGTAATGTTGTTGCCCAATCTGGGGAAGTTCCAATACCATTGATGGTTAGCATTTGTTTGGTTGAATCAATTCTACCTAACATATCAATATTGATTACATAATTGATACTTTTTAATGGAATTTGAGGGTTTTGGACAAAGAATTTTGAACCAATTAATCCCAATTCTTCTCCGCTAAATGCCAAAAATAAATAATTGTTTTTGCGGTATTTCCAGCCTTTTAATTTTCTAGACAGTTCAAGCAATGTAGCCACTCCACTTGCATTGTCATCTGCTCCATTATGAATACCGGTAATGCCCTTGATTTTGCTATTGTCATATTCATTGTTGCCAATATGGTCATGATGTGCGCAAATCACTACTGTTTTTTTGCGATGGTTGTTTTTAAATGCCATCACATTGTGACCAACGGCTGTAGGAGACCATAAAAAACTCTTCATGGTAACATTTCCTCTCAAAAAGTTATTTTTAGGTTTAAAATAAAAAATTGGCATTTTGGTAGGCACAACGGTACGACTTAATTGTCCGCTTGGATCTTCATCCGTCATTTTTGCACGAATGAAAATGATACCAACCACACCTCTTTTTTCGGCTTCTTTTACTTTGGTTGTAATGTCTGAAACTTCTGCCAATGGAGAATTTGGGTTTTCATCAGAACCTAAATATCCAAAACGAATTACAGCCACTTTTCCCGCAACATCCATACCGGCGTAGTCATCTCTGTTCGCTTTTTCACTTACCAAACCGTATCCAACATCTACCGTTTCTGCTGTAATACTGTCGTTGTTTGAAGATAATGACAATGGGTAATATTCTTCAAACAATTTAAAGTCATTAACAAATCCATTTGAGGAATTTACTGAAAATTTACATTTTTCAGTTGCAATACGAAGTTGAATGATGCTAAATTCTTGAAAACCATCTTTTCCAAGCAATGATAATTTGTTTTTCTTGAATTCATTTCTAATATAAGTTGCGCTGGCCAATTCTCCTGGCGAACCGGTTTGACGACCACCCAACTGATCAGAAGCTAAAAACGATATGTCTGCTTTTAGTCTGGCTTTTTCTTTTTCCATTTCTGTATTTTGTGCAGAAACTGAAAATACACATCCAAAAAGGATTGAAAATGTATTGATTTTTAACATATTAGAAAATTTCATAGAGTGTTTTTATTAATATTATGGTTGAAAGTACAGCAAATATAACTCTTAGCCATAAAACGGGCACTTTTTGTGCTGTTTTCTGTCCAAAAGATGAAAAAAATATGGCTCCAACTGCAAGTGGAATAAAATATGGCCAAATAATATATCCCGACATAGGAAAATGATAGCCGTTTTGAATCAAATGAGGGACATTTTTAGCCGTCATGTTTTGAATGACAGGAACCAACGATAAAAGTGGAACGATGCTCAAACTCAGTGACGTAGCCTCGTGAATTGGTTTTTTAAGTAAATATCGAATTAGGGGAACCATAATAATTCCACCGCCCAATCCACTCAAAGCAACCACGGTGCCTGCTAGTATTCCTAATATAATTTTCGACAATGTTTTATTGCCAATGTCATTTTGCTCGGATTCATGACTTTGCTTACCGAAAAGCATGTTTAATATTGAAAGGATGAGAAACAAAAGGAATACTTTTTGGAAATCTGATTTGATATACCAATTTCCATTTTGTATTGCCCAATTCATTGTTGAAGCAGCAATTGCTCCAGGTATTCCAATGTATAAACTGTTTTTGAAACTATAAATTTTTAATTTTATTTGTCTTGTAATTCCAGAAATTCCACTTAAAAAAACCAATCCAATTGAGTTTGCCAAAGTGAATTTCACAATTTCAGAATCAGGAATATATGAAAACTTTGATAACATGTATTGTATGAATGGAATAAAAATCATTCCACCACCAACGCCCAATAATCCGGCTAAAAAGCCACCCAAACATCCCCCAATAATTAAAATAATGAAATCTGAAATCATTGTTTTAAAATCAATTTAATTCTTTCAGGAGCATTTAGGATTTCAATACAACGTTCAATTTCATTGTCTATTTTCAGAGAATTGGCATAGTATTTTTCTTCTTTGAAACAGCGCTTAAACAGGGCCAATTTTAATTGAGTTGCAATTTGATTTTTGTTAGTTGCGAGGCCGTTATTTAAAAATGCAATTAATTTTTTTTCATCAATGTTATACAACCCCATTTGTTGTGTCCAAAAGCTATCACTACCTTGCTTTCTCAAATGGTTATGCCAATTGTTTTGCATGATTTTAGGGCCTTTTGTCAAAATGTATTGTTCGAAATCTATTTGAGAATTGGCAATATTTAGTTGAATTTGTTCAGGATTTTTTAAATAATCGGGGTGAAATTGCGTGAATTTATTTGCCCAATCGAAAATAAAGAACTCTTTTTCAAGCCAATGAATCATTTGCGTACCTCCGAATAAAGGAAGAATTACATCTGGGTCAATTCCTCCAGCGTCGTATACAATACGACCGTTTTTCGTTTTAAAGATTTTCTTTTGTTCGTTTGATTTTACTGTTGCTTTGCCGAATTCATCCTTTTCATCGTATTGAAGTTTTTGAATACACCTGCCACTTGGAGTGTAATAGCGGGCAGTGGTTATTTTCATTTGGGTTCGATAGGGTAGTGTTGAGTAATTTTGAACCAATCCTTTTCCAAAACTAGTTTGCCCAACAATTACAGCGCGGTCCATGTCTTGTAAACTCCCACTTACTACTTCCGATGCCGATGCCGAGTTTTTGTTAACCAATACCACAAGTGGTAAATTCGGTGCAACTGCAGGTGATGAGGTAATCCATTTTTTTGGTCCCTCCTGATTTTTGCCTTTCAAAGAAACCACAAGTTTATTTTCGCCTACAAACAATCCAACAATGTTTACGGCTTCGTTTAAAAGTCCCCCACCATTATTGCGTAAATCAAGAACCAAGCCTTTTAATTCATGGCTGTTTTGCAATTTTTTCAATTCAATTTCAATTTCATTTGAACATTGCTGCCCAAATTCATCTAATTTGATATATCCGATATTGTTGGAGATCATACCGGCATAGGGAACACTCTTTGTTTTAACGTTTGTTCGAACAATATTTTTGGTTAAAATTTCATTTCCGCGTTTAATGATAACGGTAAATTGTGACTGTGGTGCACCTCTAAATTGTTCAAAAATAAATTCCTGATTGGCATTTTCAGTGGATTGCAAATTATTTGTTTGACCAACTTGGGTAATTATATCGCCAATTCTGATGTCGGCTTTATCAAATGCGTAACCCTCTATAATTTCAGAAATTACTGGGAATTTATCTCTATAAATGACCCGGCAACCCACACCTCCGTATTCACCTTGGCGTTCTATAAGTGCTTCTTCTGCTTGATATTCACTAAAAAAGACAGTGTAAGGATCTAAACTAGAAAGCATTGCCGAAATGGCAGTTTTTGCAAGTTTTCCAGGTGGAACTTCATCAACATATTTGTCGCCAACTTCTTTGTATACCGCGGAGAAAATTTCGAGATTTTTAGAGAATTCAAATAAATCATTCACCAATCTAGAGCCCGAACTTAAGAAAAAAGCTACGATACACAGAATTAGCCATTTTGGTATTTTAATTGTCATTGATTCAAAGATAATAATTGACCACTATAACAACGTTGAAAATTGCAAAATGGTTTAATTTCATGGTTGAAAATATGCAATCTGCGCTTAATTTTGTGGTATGGATATGAATAAAACTTTCAGTTTGCAGGAAAAGTTTGCAAGTTGGGTCATGGATTTGGTTGTAAAGGCAGGTGTTTCAAGAGCATCGGCTTTAACAGTTAAATTGATTATATTGATTGCGCTATTGGGAGTTTTGGTTGTTTTAATTGATTGGATATCAAGAAAAGCGATACTCGCGGTTGTTAAGCAATATGCCAATAACAAAAATAGTAAGTTTTTGGATATTCTGGTTGAAAAGAAGATTTTCAAGCATCTTGGTCATTTAATTCCGGCGGTTTTTACTAAAATAACATTGCCCTTGGTTTTAACTGAGTTTCCGTATGTTCGTCCTTATGCCCACATCCTCATTGAATTAACAATGGTAATTGTAGTACTTGTTTTCTTACAAAGTACACTAAAAGCATTGAAAATTATTTTGTTGGAAATTGAATCACTAAAAGATAAGCCAGTGGCCTCTTTTGTGCAATTACTTGGCATAGTTTTGAATGTTTTAGGGTTGTTAATAATCATTTCTATTGTATCAGGAAAACCACTCTGGGCTCTCTTTACAGCGGTGGGTGCAATGTCGGCGGTTTTGGCATTGGCATTCAAGAATATTCTGATGGGTTTTGCGGCATCTATTCAGATTTCAAGTAATGATTTATTGAGAAACGGTGATTGGATTGAATTCTCAAAGTATGGTGCCGATGGTATTGTAACAGATATCAATTTATCGACGGTTAAAATCAAAAACTGGGACAATACGAATACCACAATACCCACAACTGCTTTTACTTCAGAGTCATTTAAAAATTGGAGGGGCATGGAAGAATCTGGAGGAAGAAGAATTAAAAGAGCTGTATTTGTAAAAATTTCAAGTATTCGATTTTGCAATGAAAAAATGCTTGAGAAATTTAGAAAAATCAATTTGATAACGTCATATATTGATGAAAAATTACCTGAAATTAATGAATATAACAAAAAGCTTGAAATTGATAAAAGTATAAAAGGAAACCATAGAAGTTTTACAAATTTGGGATTGTTTAGGGTGTATTTGAATTTATATCTTGAGTCGTTAAACAAAGTAAATAAAGATATGGCCCATGTAGTTCGACAATTGGCTCCTACTGATAAAGGGTTACCTATTGAGATTTATTGTTTTACTTACGATAAACAATGGGCAAACTTTGAGGATGTTCAGGCTGATATTTTCGATCATGTTTTTTCTGCTGTAAGGGATTTTGAATTGGAGATTTTTGAAAGCCCGAGTAGCGAATTTACTGGGGTACTAGATGGTGAAATTGACTTGGTAAATGATTAGAATTGTATATAAAATAGTACAATTGCAATCAAAAATTTAACTATTTAATTACTTCGCATCTTTTTTCATAAATTTGTTTATTCTAAATTTATGAAAAATATCAAGAATTATATTCTTGCTGGTTTTGGATTTATTGTTAGTTTTCCAGTTTTTGGGCAACTTTCAGGAAATTACACAATTGGTGGAACAACTTCAGCTACTAATTACGCTACCTGGGCTGATTTTGCAACAGCATTTAACAACAATGGTGTGGGTGGTGCGGTTAACGTAACCGTGATGGCAAATTTGAGCATAACTGCTACCGTTCAATTAACGCAAAATTCAACAAATCCTACAACTTCAACCAATACCTTAACCATTAATGGAAATTCAAAAACCTTAAGTGGTTCTCCAACTTATGAAATGATTTGGTTGAATGGTGTTGATTACGTACAAATTAAGAGTTTGTATTTATTGCATTCTGGATCAAACGCAATGGTGCAAGGTATTCGATTTTCAGGAGCGGCAAATGACAATGTGATTGATGGTTGTACAGTTGATTTCTCTGGAATGAGTAGTTCAACGGTTCCCACCGGTGCTTACATTTCTTTTGCTTCTAGCAATTCGGCCATTAAAACTACCTCAACCACACACAATGGAATGAGAAATACTATAAAGAATTGTACTTTTAAAACAAGTTCATCCAATGCTCCAGGCCCTGCATATGCAATTATAGATCAACAAGGTTCTAGTTTTTATAGTTCAGTAGCCACAGATAACTCATTTGTTGGGAATACTATAAAAAACTTCTATAGCAGTGCATTTTATATTAATTATATTAATGGAGATCAATTTATTAGCAATGATATTTCTCGTGAGACCGCTACGAATAAATCAGGTGTAGATAGTATGATGATACTTTTTTATTTTCATGAGGGATATTCTACAAATAGAAGCAATTATATTGGCAAAAATACCATTCATGATTTGCCATGTAAGGGCGCGTCTCCAAGCAATTCGGGAAACTATTTGGCAGGTTTAACAGCCATGGAAATTGTTAATGCATATGGTACAGCTAATTATCCTTTAACGATTGAATTGAATAAATTTGTTTCTCTTTCGTTTGCTAGCTATTTTAATGGAATTACCATTGAAAACTCTGAGTTGATTTCAATCAAACAAAATGAATTTTACAATATCAATGGCATAACTGGCACTTCAACAGTGGTTTATGCTACCAATTGTTCAGATATTAACGCCATTGGAAATACAGTGCGAAAATGTGATTTTGGTTCATTAAATTCAGGAAGTCTGGTTACATATTATTTTATTTCAGTGGCCAATAAAACCAATAGAACAAATATCTTAGAATCAAATGTTATCGATTCAATTTCAGCCTCAACAGAAATTTATGGCTTTGCTGCTTTGTATGATGGCAACTGGATGATAAATAGGAATTTAATTACCTCTAATAATGTGGTTTCGCCAACTAGTACGTTTTATGGTACGTTTTTGTATTATCTAGTCAACCTATCCTTTAATTCAAACTTGGTTGCAAATAACATTTCGAACACTGATAATTTTTCATTTTATGATATAAATTATTATACAGGCAACGAATTAGAAATTCGTCAAAATACAATATATACCAGAGAAAATAAATCCAGTTTGAACTCTTATGGAATGTATGTAGAAGATGAATCTTCTATAACCTGTGTTGGGAATATTGTAGATATGAAAGGAGCCGGAAATGGTACCCCTGCATTTTTGTATTCTTCTACTGCAATTAAATTATGCAACAATAATTCATTCAACATTAGTTTTACTGGCGGCGAATCTTGGTATTTAGGCGCCAATAGTTTTTCGAATTTTAGCGGTTGGAAATCAAGCAGCGATGTTGGTCCCGGAGAGAGTTTTTTAAATCCTGTATTTGTGAATGTTGCTAAAAATGATTTCCGTTCTAATTGTTTTGAAACACAAAATAATGTCCCTTATGTAAAAGGAAATGATTACGATGTGCTAGCTAAAATGAGAAATATCCGAAACAGTGATAGGGGCGCTATGGAGAATGTTATGGATTTGAAGTTGTTGTCTTCTGATTTAAACGTTTCAGGGAAAATTTGCGCAGGTGCTTCTAGATCTTTTTCAATTTATGTAAAGAATAATTTTGTTGATACAGCCTATAATTTTTATGTGGCTTATTCTGTAAATGGTAAAGTTACTCGACAAAAAGTGACTCAAAAAATATTGCCAAATGATTCTCAAAAAATTACGTTTACAGTGCCTGTGCTTTTTGTATATTCAGGTACAAATGACATAAAGATATACATTGATCTTGGAGATGATAATCCATTAAATGACACCTTAAAGTATACCGCTTCAATTACTTCCTCTCCCGGTGGATTAGGTATGTTTGCCTCCTCTAAAGTAACAAGTCCAAATACTGCAATCTATCAATACGGAAGTAGTTTTGATATAACAATTGCGGGTACGCCAGTTTATTATGATTTAAAAGCACCTAGGCTTTATTCTAATAGTTCATATGGTTCAAGTTCCCCTAAGAATTGGTATGCAAGTGTTCAGGCTCAAACCAAGGGTGGGAAAACAATATCAGGGGCTACATTAACAGCACCTACTGGGTCAGCAGATTTGGAAGTTAAGTTTAGTACTACTGATTCAACTTTGGAGGATAGTTTTGTCTATGTAAAAGTGAATGTTGTAGATGTGAATACGGGTTGTGATACTACTTACAAACGTTTGATTTATATTTCGCCATCGCCGAGATTCAATTTTACCTATGCTTCTAAAATTTGTTCGGGTGATACTGTTAATTTTAAAAATAATTCATTTTTAAAATCAGGTTATTTGAATTATACCTGGAATTTCGGAACTGGGAATGCTGCCGATACGGTTAATAGTGTTGAGCCATCTTTTCAATTTTTAACGGGAGGGACATTTAATGTTTCATTCAAAGCGATTTCATCTCCCTATTATTTTGTGTTTACCAAATCTTATAGCGTTGTTGTAAATACCCGTCCTATGGTATCTTTCACTAAAGAAAATGCGTGTATTGGGAATGATTTGAAAATTACAAATAATACAACGCCAAGTACTTCAACAATGAGTTGGGATTTTGGTGATGGCAATGGATATGTAATAAATAATAAGCCTTCATTTGTAATTCAATATACAAAGGCTGCTACATATTCGGTTAAGCTAGTTGCTAATAACGGAGGTTGTATCTCTTCAAGTACGCTTAAAATTATTGTTTTTGATAAACCTATTCCGGATTTTACAAAACAATCAGGAAACTGCGATTATGAAAAAATAGTATTTTTAAATAATACAACTGCCGGGGGGAGTAATTTTGGTAGCACTTGGAACTTTGACGACAATGGCAAAACAAGCGTAGATAAAAATCCAACACATACTTTTTCTGCTGCAGGAACGAAAAACATCAAATTAGTTGTACTCTCAGAATTTGGATGTAAAGATTCTATAATCAAGAAAATTGGCATTAAAGAATCACCTAAAGTGAGTTTTACAAATACCCAGTTTTGTGCTATCAGTAAAACGGATTTTTCGAATACCACACCCGCAGTTAATGGGACTACTGCAAATGTACTTTGGGATTTCTCTGACGGGAATACCAGCACTTCAGACAAAGTGAGTTATAAATGGCCAACTACAGGAAAAAGGACAATTTCATTAACCGTGACATTAGATAATGGTTGTGTTGTGAAATTGTCAAAAGATATTGATGTATTAGATGAGCCATCCCCCAATTTTGTTTTTCAAGACAAATGTTCAAATGATACTATTTTCTTAGACAACCGTTCAACTGGTTTAGGAAAAATAGAATATGCATGGGATTTTGGTGATAATGATTCATCCAAGTTGGAAAGACCTATTCACATATATAGTGTCCTTCAAAATAAAACATTCAACATTACTTTAACGGCAAATATTATCGGTGGTTGTAGTGCAACTCTTGTGAAGCAAATTAATATTTACGAATTGCCAAGAACCTGCGATTTTAACTTTACACCTGATTATGCTTCTTCTTATTATGGTGCTAAATTAGAACCGATAGATAATAATGCCAATATTGGTGGCCAAAACAATATCGACTATAGCTGGAACATAGTTGGATTAGGCAATCAATCGTCGAAAGACGTAAATGCAGCTGTTTATTTTAATCTATCTGGCGATGGTACATATTCTGCTTCAATGAATGCCAAAACGCGCGACGGTGGCTGTATTTGTTTTAAGTCAAAACAAATTGTGATGAATAGGGCTTCAGTAAATCATGGTAATCTTTATGGTGTTTCTATTTATCCGAATCCTGCCGTTTCTCATTTGAATATTTCTGTACCCAATGGATTGGATATCCAAAAAGTAAGATTGATAAGTTCAATTGGAACAATTGTGAATTTAGTTGAATTGCGAAATTTGAATCATGTGCATCAATTTGATGTGTCTCAAGTTTCCAGTGGATTATATGTGATTGCTTATGAGATTTATGGTAAGCAATTTACAAGCCAAATTTTTATAGGAAACAGTAAAAATTGATCCATGTCTAAACAGTATTTTGATATCTCATTCTATGAATTCTTTTTGGAATTGTCACTAAACAATCAAAAGTCTTGGTTTGACGAAAATAGAAAAAGGTATGAAAATGATGTAAAGCAGCCATTTATTGATTTCATTTCAGATTTATTGGTATGCATGTCAAAATTTGATAGTGAATACAAAGAATTGACAGCCAAAGATTGTTTGTTCAGAATTAATAAAGACATTCGCTTTTCGAAGGATAAATCACCCTACAAATTACATTGCTCTGCTTCATTGCAAATTGGAGGAAGAAAAAAAATGTGGCCAGGTGGAATATATATTGAATTGGGTGCTGAAGGTTGTGGTATTTATTCTGGTGTTTATATGCCGGAAAAGGACGATTTGTTGATGTTTAGAAACAACATTGCAAATAATTTAAATCAATTTGACAAAGCCATCAATGAGTCCAATTTTATTAAATATTTTGGGGAAGTTTTGGGAACTAAAAATAAAATTATAGATGCTACTTTGAAAGAAGCTGCAGCAAAACAACCTTTGATTTTTAATAAACAATTTTATGTAGCCCATATGTTTGAACCTGAAAAATCATTTGATTCGGATTTTATAGAATACATCATTGATGTTTGGAGGTCTGCCTTACATTTCAATACTGTATTAGCCGGAAAAATTCAATAGGTTTCCGCGTATGTTCATTTTTTTTTAAATATTTTTTCAACAATTTTCTTTGTGGCTAAATTGAGTTTTAGCATTTTATTGTTCAATGTGCTAATAAAAATCAAATATGCATATTGTTATGTTGTTGTTTTATAATTATTTGAGATTTTAAATCTTCATTATTTTCCTTTGATCTTTACATATTGATTTACATATACAAATGTAAACTAATCTATTTTTTTAGTTTTGCTAAAGAATGTTGTGATTAAAATGATTAAATATTGTTGTTTTTTATATATTTGTACTTTAGTAACATTCTAAATTAGCCACAAATATTGAAAAACTATAAACTATGAAATTAATAAAACTACTAAAATTTCTAAAGCTACCTGCAATTTTATATTGCTTGCTAGCGTGGGTCAACCCATCGGAGGCCCAGATTTGTTCTGCCACCAATAGTTATGTCTGCCCTACGGGTGGATATTT
>CANFVI010000019.1 GCA_947450405.1 Flavobacteriales bacterium | reverse complement strand
ATGTTAAATTTATTTTGGGGGATGTAAAAAGTCGCGAAACTAAAAAACCGAAGGAAAGCAACGATTAACCTACGCCTTTTTCAATAACAACAGCAACGCTAGGATCAATACTACCAAAAACAACACCGTTAGAAGTGTTGTCAACAATCCACTAAAAACGCTAAATATTGAAAGAGCGATACCGGCATAACATAAGATTCTGCCTACAAATCCAGGTCCGATTTTCAATCCGGCCAACCCTATTAGTACTCCACAAGCGGCTAATAAGAATGACAGTAGTTTAGCACCACTAAGTAGGGTTGCTAACGCACCCAAAATGACACTCGCCCAACCCATAGATCTACCAAGATCCCTAGAGGAAACCAAACGATTAGATTTATTGTGTTTTAGTATGGTGATTTCCTTTTGAACAGGATTTGATATGATCGTTTTTGCAGAAGTAATTTGAGTAAACAATGGACCCTTCTCCGCTTTAAACTCAACGATATTTAGGTTGTTTTCTGTTTTATCAATATTTGCTTTAGTAAATACGGAATCAACAATAGTGCTCTTTTCTGAGAATGACTTACTTGAACTTTTAGGCATTGACCAACTTCCACCGCCAAATCCAATTTCACGGGTTTGAACTGAACAACTATTTAAAAATAAAGCTCCTACAATTAAAATAATTCCTAAAAAACGATTCAATTTCATAGAGGCAATTTACGCCATAAAGATTGAATCTCAACCTGCTTTTTACAGATTATTTTTAACGTCTACTAAATAAGAATCGTTGGTCATTTTCTCAAATTGCATCACTTGGTTTTTTCTGATTGCAATTGTATACTGAACTTTTTCACTGTATTCTCTGTTCAAAATTCGGACTTGAAAATGATTTAAAATTCGGTGAATTTCCTGCTCATGTTGAAAATCGGTTTTCATTGAAAATTGTTCTTCCATCATTTTCTCAACTTTTCCCGATTGATTCAAAACCAAAGCCGCAGCAGCGCCATAGCTTTCTATCAATCCTGGAATGCCCAATAATGTCCCTCCAAAATAACGAACAACTACCACAAGTACATTGGTTAGTTGTTTTGATAATATTGCTCTTAATATGGGCCTTCCAGCCGAGTTTGATGGCTCGCCATCGTCGTTCGCTCTTTGGGCTTCGCTCCCTTGCCCAATTACATAGGCATAGCAATGATGGGTAGCATCGGGATATTTCGATTTTAATTCGTTCAGCTGTTTTTTAACTTCCAACTCATTGTAAACAATATAGCTATATGCCAGGAATTTACTTCCCCTTTCGCGCAAAGAAGCTTCTGCATTTTGAGTTATTTCGTTATAAGTATCAGAAAACAACATTAGTTTAATAAAATTAATGCAAAAATGGCCAAGACCAATCCAAAATAACCTTTTGTAGTAATCTTTTCTTTGAAGGCCAGCCCAACCAAGGTAGATAATAAAACAACACCCACATTGTTCATGGTAAAGAACAAGGCTGTTTTGCCGTGATAAAAATCAATGGCTTTGAACATGGCAATCAATGAAAAGAAATTTGCCGTGCCCAAAAAAACTCCGCCTAAAGCACTTTTGAAATCAAAATTCCGTAAAAGCTTTGGATTTATCAGTATTATAATCAAACCGGAAATAAATGCTCCAAAAAACAACAACGTCGACATTTTTGCGTCTGTCCAAAATACATACTGCTTGTTCTTTAAGAGATTTAATCCTGTATCTACCAATCCACTTCCAATAAATACCAATATTAAAATCCAGTTAAATTTTGTGCCCTCATTGGATTTATTTGTAATTAAAACAACGCTTAACAATGACAAAGCAATACCTACCATTTTAATTGCGTCAATATGTTCCTTTAAAATAAACATGGCAACAATGACAGGTATTACCACACTCATTTTAGACACCATTGAGCTTAATGCCGCTCCTGATTTATGGGTAGAAACGCCCATTAAAAAAAATGTACCAATAAAAACCATCCCCATGCAAATAATTGGCAAAAATCCTACTTCGTTTATCACTGAAAAATGAATAATATGGTCCGCACCTAAATATATATTCCCCAAAATAAAACACGTGAGGTAATTAAAAATAATGGCCGAAAATACATGTATAGAGAATTTTGAAAATAACTTAAATGCCACAAAAAGCATGGTACTCAACAACGCACTTAAAAGTAACCAAATCATAATGAACTGGTATTTTTGAACACCTCGTAAAAGTCACTTGGCAATTCTTGAGTAGAAACTAAATTGGCTTTTATTTCAGGAGCCAAATCTCCATTGGTTAAGCGTAGGTTTTTGCTTTTAAACCGATGAATTTCGTCAAATAAATTGTGTTTGATAAATTCATTTAATGTGAAAGCACCACCTTCTACCATCAGGCTGTTTATGTTTAGTTTGAATAGCAATACCATTAAATTTTTCAGGAAATTCTCATCAAAATGTAATTGGACATAATGCACATTTTCAACAATTTCATTTCTGAGTGAATTCAATATATAAACCTGCGAATTTCCAACAAAATCGCTATGGTAATTCCCTTTTAAATGATTGTCAACCACAAATCGCTGCGGAGAAGTTCCACTCCATAATCTGTTGTTCAACTGTGGCTTATCTATGTTCCACGTATTTACTCCAACCAAAATTGCCGAAACATCTCTTCGCAATGAATGGGTTATTGTTTGTGTTTCTGGGCCAGAAATTTGGAATCTACTTTTGGGTGAAGGCGCCATAAATCCATTGGCACATTCAGCCCATTTCAAAACAATGTAGGGTCTTTTTTTTGTATGGAATGTTACAAAGAATCTATTCAATTCTAAACAATCCTGATTGCCTATATTTTCAATCACTTCAATTCCATTTTCGCGCAACATGGCAATTCCTTTTCCAGCAACCAATAAATTGGGATCTGTCATACCAACCACAACCCTTTTGACTTTTCGTTCAATCAATAAACTTGAACAAGGTGGAGTTTTTCCAAAATGGGCACAGGGTTCAAGGTTTACATACAAAGTTGAATCACTTAAAATACCTTTATTTGGCAGTAAGCCAATAGCCATTCGCTCAGCGTGATCTTTTCCAAAAGCGGTATGCCATCCCTCAGAAATAATTTTACCGTCATTCACAATTACGCAACCTACCAACGGATTTGGATTTACAAATCCGGAACCTCGTTTGGCCAGTTCGAGGCATCGCTGCATAAAATATTCGTGATTCACTTAATAAGTGCGAAGTTAAAGTTATTTTTGAGGTGAAATGGAAAAAAAGAAAACCTTTATAGTCTCTGAAATTTTTAAATCCTTTTTTAAAAGTCAACAATCTTCAGGTATACTTTTAATCTTATTTACATTCATTTCATTAATCTTAGCAAACAGCGCATACAACCCTAACTATCAAGCGCTGATTCATTATGCTACCAAAAATAATTTTCATTTACCAGCTACTTTGATTGATTGGATGAATGAGGGATTCATGACATTGTTTTTCTTACTCATTGGAATAGAAATAAAACGAGAACTTAACGAAGGGGAGTTAAAAACCCGCAAAAATGCAATGTTGCCTTTGATTGGGGCACTGGGTGGAATGATTATTCCCGCTGCTATTTATTGTTTCGTCAATTTCAATTCACCTAAAACCTTAAGTGGAGCCGGAATTCCTATGGCTACAGATATTGCTTTCGCTATTGCCATATTGGGATTATTAGGCAATAGAATACCCATAGAATTAAAAATATTTTTAACTGCATTGGCAATTATTGACGACTTAGGAGCAATCGTGATTATTGCCATTTTCTATGGACATGGTTTGTACTTTACATGGCTAATATCTTCACTGGCAATTTGTATACTCATGTTTTTGCTAAATAAAAAGAAGACAACTCCTTTATTGGTATATGTTTTAATTGGAATTGCACTGTGGTACTGCATTTTACAGTCAGGAATTCACGCATCAATTTCGGGTGTTTTATTTGCATTTTTACTACCAAACAACACTATTGAAAAATTCAATATTCCCAACAAAATAGAACACTTTTTGAACAAGCCAGTTGCATTTATTATACTTCCAGTGTTCGCAGCCGCCAACACTGCATTATCTTTAAATAATGCATCATTGGATTTTTCAAGTCCAATTTCATTGGGTATTTTTGGGGGATTATTAATTGGGAAACCTCTAGGGATATTTGGATTTAGTTATTTATCAAACAAATTAAACATTGCACGTATTTCGCCCAACATATCTTTGAAAAATCTGTTAGGGGCATCATTTCTTGGGGGAATAGGATTTACAATGTCTATTTTCATTACCAATTTGGCTTTCTCAAATATTGATTACGCAAATATTGGCAAGATCAGTATTTTATTTGCAAGCAGCGTTGCGGCTATCAGTGGTTATTTCATTTGCAAAATACCAAATTCCACCCAACGGCTAAAATAACTGATCACAAGGCTAAAATATATTTGATACCCAAATATTTTGAGATTTCAATCATTTCCGATTTCCCCCATAGAGGCCAACAAATAGATATACCATTTTATAACAAAAGCCAAAAAAACCTACTGTTCGCAATAACAAAACATCATCTCAAATTTATTTGTAATTCAATTATCTAATTTTGAAAAGAATGAATACAAATAACAAAACTGCCAGATCATGTTAAAACTAGGGAATTTAATTGATGAAGATATTTTTCTTTTAGATTGTGATTCATTGCATGGAAACAATTCATGGTTTAAGGATTATAAATCATATTTAAAGAACAATGAATTCAAATCGTTTCGGATTGGAATTCCGTTTGCGCACAAGAACAAATTGATTGATTTCGTAAATGAATTCATTGAATATAGCAATTTTAATGGCAGCTATTTTGTATATTTCAATATCACAAATGAAACCAAATTGTCAACTATTATTGAAAATAATCAATCTGAAATAATCAATAAAAAAGTGTTTTTATTGCCCGACAAAAATATCAAATACTCAAAATTATCTATAGATTTTTGGGATATGAACCTATTGGGTTACGAAATTTACTTATTAAAATGCGATGGCATGAAAGAATGCCAAAACAACCCAAAAATAATCAATAAATTATTGCAAAAAGGAGCAATAATTGGAATTACAGGATCCAAAAAACATTCATTCGGTCTTTTACATAAAAGAATAATCAACCAGCTAGTTAAAGAAAAAATAGTTAATTTTTGGATTACGGAAACTATTTTTGAAAAAGATTATAATTATTCGAAAGAATTAAAAATGAAATTAGAATTCATTTAAGTAGTACCACTTAAAAAATGAATTAATCTTCCAAATTGGCAGTTGAAACCAATTTGTCAATATCAATAATTTTTATCTTCTTACCTTCCAATGAAATAATGCTATCTGACTTGAAATCAGACAATAATCGAATTACGGTTTCCGTGGCAGTGCCAACTAAGTTTGCCAATTCTTCACGCGACAATTTCAAATTCAAAGTTGAATTATCGGCTTCAAAACCGTAAGTTTCTTTTATAAACAAAAGGGCTTCTGCCAATCGTTCCCTAACCGGCTTTTGTGCCAAATGCGTAATACTTATTTCCGCTTTCCTTAGGTCATCGCTCAACAGCTTCATAATTTCCATTGAAAGCGCACCATCTTTTTGCAAAACACCCATAAAAAGTTCTTTGGGAATAAAACAAACTCCCGAATCTTCAAGCGCTACTGCCGAGGCACTGTATTTGTCTTGGCTCAACAACGATCTATAACCCAATAAATCGCCAGCTTTAACCAAACGCAAAATTTGCTCTTTGCCATCATCTCCAAACTTGGAAAGTTTGATTTTGCCATAATTCACGCAATAAATACCAAATGGGCGAGATCCCTCATGAAAAATCACTTGGCCCTTTTTGTAGGGAGTGCAAATTTTTTCGTCGTTTATTTGCTCAATTGAATCATTTTCAACTTTGCAAAATATGGAGGTAAAACGTTTTGTGCAGGTTTTGCAGTCTAATTGGTTATGTTCGAAACTCATAAGGATGAAAAAACAACTCTCAAATTTATGCGTTTAATTGCCTTTATGTACTTTTTTGTTTAAGAAAATTAAATTAAACGCAAAACAATTAATAGTTTATTGATTTACAACACGATGACTGTCGCCCATGAATTCCGGTAAATTTCGGACTAATGAATGGAATTCCTAGATTCAACCCTCTCAATAAAAACCAAATACCGAGAATAAACAACCACCATGGCAGCATCTTACTCAGTTTTTGCCGAAAATTAATCGTAAGTGTATTTTTGAAAAAAGAAAGTAAAATCATTGAGGGTATCGTTGCCAAACCAAATCCAAGCATAAAAATCATTGATCCTTGTGTAGATCCAGTTCCAAACGCTGCCAGTAACGCACCGTAAACCAACCCGCAAGGCAATAAACCATTCATCATTCCACCTAAAAACATCCCGAAATACGATTTCGATTGCATCACTTTTCCAAAGAGATTTAAAATAATTGAATGAAGTGAATTCTGTGATGTTTTTATTTTCATTGAAACTTCTCTAACCCAAAGCACAAAAAACACAATGCCAATTCCAATGCTAAAATATCTTTCAAAGTACTTTAAATCGATAATTTGAAAAACTGCACCAAACAACAAACCCAATAAAACATAAATAAAAACACGGCCAAGTTGGTAAATCAAACTATTAAATAAACCAAACATTTTGGAAGTTCCATTCAATTGAAATAGCAACACCAAAGGACCGCACATTCCAATGCAATGCAAACTCCCCGCCAATCCAAGGAAAAGCCCAACAAGGAAATTTGTTGTCATTATTTCACATATTCAATTACAGACTGAAAAGATTCTGCATGTTCATTGCTCCATTTTACTTTCAATTTGTAAGAAGCCGATTTTAAGGCATTCATAGGCACTTTCCATTTTGAATCCATGGTTTGGGGCAAGATCATTTTTACATCTTTTTTTGAATCGGAGGGACAGTAAAACTGAGCATCTCCTTTTAATGTTTTGCCACAATTAGAATCCACAACAATAAATTCATATCCGTTTTCAGTAATCACATTTGCGCTGTAATGATGGCTATTTGCATTTTGAGAATCATCAATTTCTTTTTGAAATTGAATTTCTTGTTGGTAATAATTGGGATCAACCAAATCAATTTTTTGTTGACTTGATTTGTATACCAAAAACACAATTCCGATAACAAAGATTGTGTAAACGACGACGATTGATTTTCCCCAGTTCATGGTTTTAATTTTATTCTGCAATTGGTGCTAAAAAATTTGTTTTTTCAATTTCAATAAGCTGACCTCTGTGGTATAGCTCAACCTTAATTTTTTGTTTTCTTTCTTGAATTGATTTTGAGGGCATTTTTATGAAAAATACACTTTTGTATATCCCTTCTTTGGCTATTTTTACATATTTCTCGCCAGTAACCAATTCAATTTGACCTTTACCACCTTCTACCTTCAGTTCTAAAGAATCAAAATTCCGATGACTTTTATTGATCATCATAAAGTTAAACATATTGGAAACCTGTCCATCGGCAGTTTCATTATACATTTGACCTGATGTTTTTGTAATTTGCAGATCAATGGTTGACCTCGTTGCCAAAATTGAAATAAACAAAACAAATAAAATGACGAGAACAACCACATAAGCCTTTAATCTTTTGGTTATCAAAAAGGGCTTATTTTCAGCAATAGTATCTTCTGAAGCATATTTAATCAAGCCTTTGGGCTTGTTAATTTTATCCATAATTGAATCGCAAGCATCAATACATGCAGTGCAATGGGTACATTCTAGCTGTGTGCCATTTCGAATATCAATTCCAGTTGGGCAAACATGCACGCATTTCAAACAATCTATACAATCTCCAGCATTTCTTTGCTGATTTTTATGTAGCTTTTCTCTTGGCTCGCCCCTCAAATAATCATAGGCTACAACAACAGAATGCTTGTCTAATAAAACACCCTGCAAACGACCATAAGGACAAACCACCGTGCAAACCTGTTCTCTCAAATAAATATAAATGAAGAAAAACACTCCAGAAAAAATAAGCATCGATGTAAATCCACCCACATGCTGACTAAATGGTTCGGTCATTATTTTAACCAATGCATCTTTGCCAATGATGTATGCCAAAAACGTATTTCCAATTAAAAAGGATACGATATAAAACACGAAGTATTTAATCCCCCTTTTTAAAATTTTTTCATCCGTCCATGGGGCTTTTTTGAGCGCCATTTGTTTGGGTGCATCGCCTTCAATGAAATATTCAATTTTCCTAAAAACCATTTCCATAAAAATGGTTTGAGGACAAGCCCATCCGCAAAATAACCTTCCAAAAGCAACTGAAAACACAACAATGAAAACGATAAATAGAATCATTGTTATTCCAAATAAATAAAAATCTTGCGACCAAAAAACAAATCCAAAAATTACAAATTTGCGTTCAATGATATTTAACAGCAACAAAGGTTCGCCCTTGTACTGAACAAAGGGCAAACCAAAAAAAACAAATAAATAAAATATAGATAATAAAGTTCTCGCTCTGTAAAATTTACCTGATGGTTTATATGCAAACACCCATTTTCGGTGACCAGTTTCATCTATGGTTGAAACCCGATCCCTAAACGATTCTCCCTCCTCTTGATTCAGCATATGTTATTTGCCCGTTGGCAAAACCAATTGTGCACTTACAATAGAATCATTCGCAGATTTTACTTGAACTGCTTCAATGTACAAATCACCTTCAGGGACTTTGGGATTAGCTGGTTTTGAACCTTTGATTGATTTAATATAATTAGCCAATGTTTCAATTTGATTGGGTGTCAATTCTTGACCCCAAGCAATCATTCCCATATTAGGTACTCCGTTTTTAATGGTTTTGAAAATATCTTTGATTGACCCACCGTGTTTCCAATAATCATCTGTAAGGTTTGGGCCCTGTAAACCTTGACCATCTGGTCCATGACATGCAACACATTTCTGTCCGAACAAAGTTCTCCCTGCAGATATCAGTTCAATATTCGCAGTGTATTCAATGCTATTTTCATCCACTTTTTTAGGATGGGTTTTGGCATATTCTTCAGCTTCCAATTTTGCTGCCACAAACTCATTATTCAATTCCTGAACTTGAAGAGGCGCCGACTTAGATACGTGAAATCTGTACAAATAAATGCAGGCAAATAAAATGGTTAAATAAAATCCATACAACCACCAAGGCGGCAATGCATTGTCTAATTCTTTAATACCATCGTAATCGTGGTCTAATTGCACATCTTTTTCATTTTCAATTTTTACCGACTTGTTAAATTTATCCCACCAAGCATTTGTAACGGCTTTCTTTTCCGTCAACACCTTTTTCTCTTTCTCTGGGAGAATTAACACTTTTAACCAATAGGCAAAATATAAAATAATCAAAACCTCAAAGAAAATAATACCCAGCAACAATGAATCCAATTGATGGGTTGATACCTTCCAACCGAACTCTGTTGGAGCCGCTTGCAATGAAACAGCAACGGATGAGAAACAAACAATGGCGAGTACTTTTGTGTTTTGTTTGAATTTCAACAAAGCCACTTTTCCCAAAAGTGTACCTAAAAACAAAATCACAATCCCCAGCGCAACAGCGGTAACCGCCAAAATCAAAGGAATGTTACTTTCTATGCTAAATGCACTTTTTACAGCTGGAGCAACGGCGCCAGCAACAGCAGCAACTTGATTTCCTGCCCCAGCAGCGTCTTGAGTTTGTGCAAATGCTGGAAAACTAAAGCACATACCAGATAAGGCCAATATTTTTAAAAATTTG
This sequence comes from Flavobacteriales bacterium, assembly GCA_947450405.1. Classification (GTDB taxonomy): domain Bacteria; phylum Bacteroidota; class Bacteroidia; order NS11-12g; family UBA955; genus VMCP01. The sequence goes on along the minus strand of CANFVI010000019.1, from coordinate 6,992 downwards.
CTTTTCATTTTGTTAATCGTTTAATGGAATATTCTTTGCATTTTTGATATAGTTTTTATTGGCTTTAAATACCCAAAACAAAACGATACCAAAAAACATTGTAAATAAAATTAATGATGCCATTGGATAAAAACTTACCCCGTCAATCGTTTTTAAATAGTTTATAAACTTCATGATTTTAGATTAATGTTCTGGGTGAGATGACTCGGGTGTGGTTTTAATATCTGTTCCAATTCGTTGTAAATAAGCAATTAGCGCAACAATTTGACTGTGATTTAATTCTTTAACACCTTCAATTTTCATGATTTGAACCACAGATTTATCTTTTAATAAACTTTCAGCTATACCTGCAGCTTGGTTTTCTAAATCGTTGTTTGCTTTGTTTGCATAATCCACCTCATATGGCACACCCAAAGTTTGCATGGCACGAATCATTTTCGGAGTTTTTCTAATGTCAATACCTTTGGTAAACAACCAAGGATAGCGAGGCATAATTGAACCTGAACTGATACTTGATGGTTCATACATATGAGTAAAATGCCAAACATTATTGTATTTACCCCCTATTCTTGCCAAATCCGGACCGGTACGTTTGCTTCCCCATTGGAATGGATGATCATAAACAAACTCACCAGCCTTTGAATATTCTCCATAGCGAATTACTTCATCTCTAAACGGACGAATCATTTGTGAGTGACATGTATAACATCCCTCAGAAATATAAACATCTCTACCATGTAACTCCAATGGAGTATATGGTTTAACCGATGAGATTGTAGGGATATTTGTTTTCACTAAAAACGTAGGTATCAATTCCAATGCGCCTCCAATTGCAACAACCACCAAACTTAAGACCAACATTTGAATGGGCCTTCGCTCAACAACCCTGTGCCAACCATCAGAAGAATGCGCAACATGCTTAACCAAAGCTGGAGCCTCCGCTTCTTCATTTGCCAAGAAATTACCTTGTTGAACTGTTTTATAGATGTTGTAAACCATAATAATTGCGCCTATCAAATACAATAATCCTCCCACACTTCTCATTTGATATAAAGGCTCCAACATTTTCACAGTTTCGAGGAAACTATATTGCGTAGTTCCAACAGGCGTAATCATTTTCCAGTTTAAAGCTTGCGTAAATCCTGCCCAATACATTGGTACGGCATAGAAAATAATTCCCAATGTTCCCAACCAAAAGTGTGTATTAGCCAAACTCTTTGAGTACAATGTGGTTCTGAAAATGCGCGGAATTAACCAATATAAAACAGCAAAAGTTAAGAAACCATTCCAACCCAATGCACCAACATGCACGTGTGCAATTGTCCAATCTGTAAAGTGACTAATGGCATTTACACTCTTTAACGACAACATAGGTCCCTCAAAAGTGGCCATACCATATGCGGTAATGGCAACAACCATGAATTTCAACACTGCATCTTCTCTTACTTTGTCCCAAGCTCCGCGTAAAGTCAACAATCCGTTAATCATACCGCCCCAACTTGGAGCAATCAACATAATTGAAAATACAACACCCAAAGATTGAGCCCAATCAGGCAATGCTGTATACAACAAATGGTGAGGTCCAGCCCAAATATAAATGAATATCAAAGCCCAAAAGTGTACGATAGATAATCTGTATGAATAGACGGGTCTATTCGCCGCCTTCGGCAAGAAATAATACATCAATCCCAAATATGGAGTAGTTAAGAAAAATGCAACCGCATTATGACCGTACCACCATTGAACCAAGGCATCTTGCACACCTGCATACCATGAATAACTCTTTGTGAAACTAATTGGCAATTCAATGCTATTTACAATATGCAACATTGCTACTGTAATCCATGTGCCAATGTAAAACCAAATTGCAACATACAAATGGCTTTCTCTTCGCTTTAAAATAGCACCAAACATATTGATACCAAATACAACCCAAATTAAAGTAATTGCAATATCTAGAGGCCACTCCAATTCAGCGTATTCTTTTCCAGTTGTATATCCCAACCAAAGCGTTAATGCGCCAAATACAATGATTAACTGCCAACCCCAAAAATGAATTTTGCTCAATATATCACTAAACATTCTGGCTTTACATAACCGTTGTAATGAATAATAAACTCCCATGAAAATACCATTTCCCACGAATGCAAAAATTACAGCATTGGTATGCACTGGCCTCATTCTACCAAACGTTGTAGGGGCGAAATTTAAATTAATTGCCGGAAACCACATCGATATGGCGATCCATAGTCCTGCAAGGAATCCAACAATTCCCCACATCATGGTTGCGTAAGCAAACCATTTAACCACTTTGTTGTCGTAAGAAAACTTTTCTATTTGCATATTATTTAATTTGATTTTTATTTTTAGATTCTCTTGCCCTTTCGTCATCAATTAAAATTCTAAATGCATTTGCATCTGGATCTTCAAACTGACCCGTTTTTGCACTCCATAAATAGGCAACCAAGAACAACCCAGCTACCAAAATGCTCAAAACCATAAGGACAATTACTACTGACATACCAATATTCAAAAAGAATGTTTTTCAATTCCACCACCTATGATGTTACTCATGGGCAAATATGATTTTTATCATATTTTTAAATTCAACATTTTTGCTGATATCATGGAGGCAATCCATGTAAAGAGAACAATGGTGATGGAACTTGCAGGCATTAATATTGCCGCAATCATTGGATTCAATTCGGCCCGCACTGCAAAAAATAAGCCAACAATATTGTACGCAATGGAAATTACAAAACTCCACCAAATGATGTTTCGCATTTTTTGCGCCATCTTGAAAAATGCACCCAACTGTGGCAAATATTCACCCAATAAAACTGCATCACTCCCCGGAGAGAAATAAGATACATCATCGGTTATGGCTAACCCAAAGCTACTCGACATTAAAGCCCCTGCGTCATTTAATCCATCTCCTACCATCATTGTTGTACAACCAACAGATTCTAGATTCGCAATAAAATCTCTTTTATCAAGTGGCTTTTGGTTGAAAATCATATTGGTGTTATTTGGGAAAATACCTTTAAGTAAAGACTTTTCACTGTCGTTGTCGCCACTCAAAACCGTAAGTTTAAATTGCGACTCCAACTCTTGCATTAAGGGCATCAACTTGGGTCTGAAAGCACTTTTTAATAAAAAATAACCTTTAAATTGTCCATCAATTTCAACACCTATAAAACTCCCCTTTTCAGTTATCCCTAATTGATTTACAACCTCTAAAAATTCTTTAGACCCCAATTTAACTGTGTGCTTACCTATCTTCCCAAGAATTCCTTGCCCCGGATAATTCAGAGCCTCTGCAATTCCCAGTTTGGCACGATCTAAAAATTTCGAAATCTGCCGGGCATGCGGGTGTATCGATTCATTGGCAATTGCCCCAACCAAATCCAATTCTTCAGAGGTTAATTTTTGTCCCTCATAAACAATAGTTGGATTCTTAGATTGGGTAAGTGTTCCCGTTTTATCAAATACAATTTGTTTTATTGTATTCATATTATCGAGGGATTTTGGTCCCTTCAAATAAAAACCGTTTTTGGCTAGCAATGACAAAAAATGACCATGGGTAAATGTTACCGACAATAGCAAGGCGCAAGGACAAGCAACCAATAAAACGGCAGTAACTGCATTCCAAATCTTAGTTGAATCATTATTGGCCCAATAAATTGCAGCCAAAGTGGCCAAGGTAAATAATCCAAGAGTGAAGTATTGACTTGCTTTTTGAATATAATTACTCTCAAGTTGTGTTGACTTGCCTCCATCTTTTTGTTGCTGATTCCAAAGTGAAACCAAATAACTTTGAGAAACCGTTTTCTGCGCCAACACCCTCACCGAAGAACCCAACTGACGGCCACCTGCATACACCCAACTTCCGGCATTTAAAGTAACAGGAACACTTTCTCCAGTTACGAAACTGTAATCGATACAAGCTTCTCCGGCAGCCATCAAGCCATCTACAGGAATAATTTCTTGATCGTGAATGATCAATTCATCATTTACAACAATATCAGGCAACTGCACTGAAAGTTCTTTGCCTTGCTTAAAAACGGTAACCGAAATTGGAAAATAGGAAGTGTAATCTCTGTCGAAAGTAATTTTCTGATAGGTTTTATCTTGAAGCAAACGCCCCAATAACATAAAAAAAACAATCCCCGACAATGAATCAAAATACCCAGGACCCGAATATGTAAAAACCTCATACAAACTCCGGCCAAAGGCAATGAACATGGCCAAGACAATTGGAAGGTCAATATTCAGATACTTTTCCTTTAATCCACCCCAAGCCAATTTATAAAACTCAGCTGCACTGAATGTCATAACTGGAACAATTAGCACAAGAATAACCTTTTGAAAAAATGGTTTTAATCCATCTATATCTTCAATTCCCCAAGAGAAATACTCGGGAAAACTGAGTAGCATAATATTTCCAAAACAAAATCCAGCAACGCCCAATCTCTGCAATCTCGTTTTAGAAAGTTTGGGCTTAGCAAACTTCCCACCAATATCACTTAAACTAAAATAAGGCTCATAGCCTAATGAGGTAAGTATATTGGCTATTTTCCTGGCGCTTGTAATATTCGTGTCGAATGCTACAACTAGCTCTTTCTTTGAAAAATTCAACTTTGCAGCATTCACACCTGCATGAATTTTGTATAAATTTTCTAGTAAATACAAACAAGAACTGCAATGAACTTGAGGTAAATAAAACGCAATATGGGCCTCTGATCCTTGTTTAAATATATATATTTTATGAAGGACATTTTCATCGTCTAAAAAAACGAACTTCGAGTCAATTCCGTCAAGATTTTCAATTGTTTGTCCCGGAGCATCATTGAAATTATAGTATTGACATAAATTGTTTTTTTCTAAAATCTGATACACAGATAAACAACCGTTACAGCAAAAATATAATGATTCAAAAGCAATTACATGTTTTGATTTTGCGCCACAATGATAACAAGTTTTTGTTTCATTGATCATTTCAACTTTCTCATTCATTTGGCAAATTGTTGAGATCCATTTGAAGGAATAAGCAATGGGAAAATACTATTTTCCATAAAATTAATATAGGATAACAATGCCTGTTCTACCTGAAATAAATTCATACAAACCTTTCTTTTAGAACTGCTCCATTTGGCATTGGTAACATAATTGTTACAAAGCAATCTCAATTCTGATATTTTCAAAACACACCGTTGGTGATACATCCGGAGCATATTGAAAGATTGAATTTGGTGTTCGTTGGTAATTCCACCAATAATTTGTTCAATTACAGGAAAAAGTAATTTATCCACCAAGCGAAGAACCGTATCTACATCACTTTTTAATTTGACGGTAATAATTGAAAATAATTCTTGATTCTGTTCTTCATCACCCAAATTATTTGAATTTTCATACAAGGTTGTCAATTGATTTTTCAATGTTGGAATTAGCACCAACTTTGCCTTGTAGAAAGCTTTATTTAAATTATCAAACTCCTGAAAATACATACATTTTACTGGATGCAAATTGGGGTTGCGTTTGAAATTAAAAAATGACGCCTATTAGATTAAAACATGATTATTATCATTAAATAATCAATTCAACTTAAGACCAATATCATCTAAGTTGCTGAGTGTAAATTCAACTTCAAGAAGATTTACAAATAGCATATAAATAAAAAAAGGGGATACAATCCCCTTTTTTTATTTAATCCAAATTCGAAAATTAATTTTTCTTTACAGGAGTTGATGTAGAGGTGGCACCCACTTTTGTAGTGTTTATTTTGTCGGTAGTAACTGGCTTAGAAGTATTTACTCCATTTTTGCCAATTGGATTGTTTTTGCCTGCACCGTTTAAATCGGCAGTGTTTTTAGGCTTAGGAGCCCCAGATTGATTTGCGCCTGCTGCAGGGTTTTTCGATGGATTTGCAGTTTGAGCAAACATTGATGATGCTGCAAACATTAATACAGATAATAAAGCTAATTTTTTCATGATGTCTAATTTTGTGTAAGCGAAGATATAAATAAAAAATAATTCATAAATACCTATTGTTTGGTATTTGCAAAATTTCAAAGTGATTTTGAATAACCTAAAATAAATAGATTTTTAATATTATTTAGGTTTTTTGATTGAATTGAACCAATGTAAAAAATTCATCATTTTAGATTATTTTTTAATGTCATAGATTTGCAATCTTTTAATTCAGAATAGATCAATTTTGACAAAAAAGTCGTCAATTTGAAAATATATTACCCATAAAATGCAAAAACAAACAAAAAACAAGTATTTCCACTTAGCCAAACTATTGACTTTTATTATTTTATCAACTTTTTCACTTCAATTCAAAGTATCAAAAGCGCAGGTTTGTAATTCTGGAATTACTTCAAAATATGTAACCTTAACTGAAAAAATTGCTGGCACGGCCAAATTAACTGCAATAACCAGCCATAGCATTGTTTCAGTACCGGGTGGATTTTGGATGGGTGGTGTTGCTACATTAGCGGGCGGGAACGTAGAGTTTTTCTACGCAAAGGCAGATGATACCGGTAAATTACTTTATTTTAAAACCATTGGATTAACCACAAACGAAGGAGGCTTCGCGATAAAATTAGCACCAACGCCATCAGGTGGGGTAATTATAACTGGTCAAAACTACGAATCTAGTATTACTACAAACTTAGGAGCAATACTTTCAATCGATAACCAAGGCAATTTAAAATGGTATAAAAAAACCGCATCGAATGGAAATTCTGGAGCAACGTATTTAGATGCCATTCGCGGAGTTTACGTAGAACCAAATGGTGATGTCGTTTGTATTGGTGATGCCCAACAATATTCAAAATTGAATTATTCAAGGGTGTTGGTTTTGAAAATGGATAGCAGTGGAAATCAGCTTTTTGCGAACCAAGTAAATATTAGCATCGCCGGAAATAATCAGCAAGCACATCCTACCGATATAAAAAGCACGCCTTTTGGTTACATTATTTGCGGAT
>CANFVI010000018.1 GCA_947450405.1 Flavobacteriales bacterium | reverse complement strand
CCCAAAACGAATTTATCAGCGATCATTTCATGCAATTCACCATAAATACAATCAATTCGAATGAAAGAACCCATACTTGCTGCTATGCACTTATTATTGTACACATCAACACAATCGTTTGAAAGCAAAATTTGTTTGATTCCATACCAGTCTGCAATGCGAATCAATGTGCCCATATTTCCAGGATCAGATATGCCGTCTAACGCCAATGTAAGTATCTGATTGCTATCCCACTCTGGGGTTTGAGGGATATGAACAATTGCCATAATACCTGGTGGGGTATCAAATTGTGAAAGACGATTGCTATCTTCATCAGAAATTACATCACAAGGAAGTTCAGGGTTATTCTTATCAAAATACCACTTAGTGCACAATATTTTGTCTACTTTAAAGTGACTGTGGAATACTTCATAGACCGCTTTTCGCCCTTCTACAATGAATTGGCCATATTTTTGCCTAAACTTAGGCATGCGCAATGAAGCATATTGTTTGAGTTCAGCTTGAGATGTCATATTTAAATTCCCACAAATATCTACCTTTTAAAAGCAATCTGTTCGCATGGTTGTTTCTTTCAGTGGTATTTTTTGCATGTGGAGTTAAAAAAACCATCCCTCAAAACCGACATCTACTTAAAAAGAACATTGTTTCAATTGAAAATTTCAAGGGAAAACCCAAGAATTTAGGTGATTTAACCGCACAAATTTTACATCGAAACAACAAGCGTGTATTGTTCAATAAGTTCCCAATATTCTTATGGCTCTATGCCATTGGGACAGATGAAAAACATCCAGAATTAAGCGATTCGGTGGCTTGGAGAAGAAAACTAAGGAACGACTTAGGCGAAGCACCTGTGTTATTCGATGACCAATTGGCAAGTGTTTCGGCCGAAAATATCAAAAACTATCTATTTAATTTGGGCTATTTTGATGCTCAGGTAAATTACACAGTAAAATTAAGCAATAGAAAAGCAAAAGTAACTTACCATGCGAAGCCAGGTGTGGCATACAGAATTAACTCTTTGTTTAAGAAATCTGCCGATAGCACCAATGATCATTACTTAGATTCGTTTGTAAGTATATCTGACAAATTCAGGTTGTGGTGGCCTTGTAGTTTAAACAATTTGAATGAAGCCGAAGATGAAATTTCAAATAAATTTAGAGATGTTGGCTATTATACAATAAGCAAAGAATTTATCCGTTACGAAATTGACACCCTAAACGACAAAAAAGAGGCGGCAGTTTTTGTTATGTTAGATAATTTACCAAGTGGTCAAAAGCACAAAAAATATTCATTTGGAAATATTTTGGTGAATGTAAATACAAGTCCAGAATACCTTTCAAACAATTATCCAACAACTATTTATAGCAAAGGAATAAAAATAAATTTAAACCATTATCCCTTAGATTACAAAATCCTAAACAAACTCATACTCATTGATTCAGGTCAAATTTTCAGCCAAACACAACTCACAAAAACGTATAGGGCGTTGATAGATTTGGGATTGTTTTCGGTGGTTGATTTCAAACAAGACATTGACGAAAAAACATCTCAAATAAGGCTCACAATCAATCTTAAAACGAGTCCAAGAATGAATTATGTAATTGAGCCACAAATGCTTTATTCGCCTCAGGGAAGTTCTGGATTGAACTTCCAAACGAGCAGCCAACGAAGTTTTGGTTTGGCTGGCATATTGTCGTTTGTGAATAAAAACCTAAATGGAAATGGAGAATTATTCAAACTCAGCAGTATTACATCTTTCGAAGCGATATACAAACGCGGGGACTTTGGAAACTTTTATACGGGTTTACAACAAGGATTGGTAGCTAGTTTAACCTTACCCAATTTTAAGTTTTTTGACAAATTGGATGCAACAAGAAAATATGAAAAAAAGAATACTGTATTTTCATTGAGTTATCAGCATGAAAGCAATCCAAATTTTACCCGAAGTTCATTGCCTGCATCGGTTTCTTTGCAGTTTATCAAATCAAAAATAAGCTGGTACTATACACCTATTGAAATTAGTTTCAATAGAAATATGATCAGCAACAGTTTCTTACCTCAATTACCGAAATTAGATCAAGATTTTGTAAGGCGGGTTTTTACAGACCAAATTATAACCGCAGCAAAATTGGGTTTGGTATATACAAACAATCAGAGTAAACCCGGTCAAACTTCATTTTTTACACGTTTGGGATTTGAAACCAGTGGAAATTTACATCGTTGGTTACGACAACTTACTGAGAAGAGTTTTAAAGCAGATAGCAGTTATAAAATCTTTGGGGTCAACTATTTTCAATACGCCAAAATGGAAGTTGAATTCAGGATCAAACACAACATTGACGTTCTGAACAGCATGGCTTTCCGCGTGAATGCCGGTTGGGCCTTGCCTTATGGAAATAGCACAATAGTGCCTTACGACAAACGTTATTTCATTGGAGGTAGCAACAGTTTGAGGGCATGGCAACCGCGCCGTTTGGGGCCAGGAAATACCCCGCAAGGGTCACAATCATTGATTGATAAATCAGGAGAGTTGATTTTGGAGGCAAATTTTGAATATCGATTTACTTTAATCAAAAAATTCATTGAAGGCGCTATTTTCTTCGATGCAGGAAATATTTGGAACCTGAATAAACTATCAGTTGCCAATCCTGATTATGGAATCTTGCGGAAAGAAAGTTTTGTAAGTGAAATTGCTTTGAACACAGGAATTGGTATGCGTTTCGATTTGAGTATGTTCTTATTTAGGGTTGATTGGGGAATTCCGTTGCGTGACCCAAGTAAACCAGCTTTAGAAAGGTGGGTAATGGCTCAGAATTTTAGCAACAATTTCTCTGATTTTCTTTTGAATCAAACCACCATTGCAATTGGTATTGGTTACCCATTTTAATTTAAAACACCTCACAACAATCGCTTAATTGGAACAGTTTTTGCTTGTAATGGGCAATGAAATTTAAGTTTTTAATTACGGTTATTTTGGTATTTTGTTTGTGGGGATGCGGAAATTGGATAAAACATGCAAACATCTTTCCTATTTCTCAAGATGTAAATTTAGGGTATCAAGTTTCACAAAATTTCGACCAAGAAAACAACAAAATAATTTTAGATTCTGCCAAAAATGTTGAAGCCTATAAATATTTGTATGGACTTCGTGACAGTATTTTAAATACACAAAGTTTAATTCACGCCAAAGACTTTACCTGGCGTTTGAGAATCATCAAAGACGACACCACACAAAATGCCTTTTGTACCCCAGGTGGCTATATTTATGTTTACACCGGCTTAATCAAGTATTTAGAAAGCGAAGATCAATTGGCTGGCGTGATGGGACATGAAATGGCTCATGCCGAAAAAAGGCATTCTACCGATGCAATGACAAGGGAGTTTGGATTTGATATCATATTAAAAATTGCATTCGGCGACAGTGCCAATCAGCTCGCAACTATTGGAAAAGGATTGACACAATTGAAATATGGACGCGATGCTGAAACCGAAGCCGACATGTGCAGTGTTGAATGGCTTTATAAAACAAGTTACAATGCTGTTGGAGCTGCAGGTTTTTTTGAGAAAATCGAAAAACAAGGAAATACAAGCAGCGTTCCAGAATTTCTAAGCACGCATCCAAATCCCAACAACCGCATTGCCAACATGAAAAAAAGATGGCAAGAATTGGGTGGGAAAACTGGAAAAACCTATACTGAACGTTACAAAGCCTTTCAAAAATGGTTCAAGTAAAAATAAAGTTTATTGCCATTTTATTTTTATTGCTCTGTAAAAACATCCAAGCACAAGATACAATTGTCCCCATGGCCGGACCTAGTGCCGAATCTGTTGCCGAAGTTAATGCCCTTTTAAAAGAAGCTTATTTGCATTTAGAAACTCCTTACAGAAGTGGAGGGAAAACCCCAGGTGGATTCGATTGCAGTGGCTTTGTAAGACATTGCTATTCATCAGTATTGAAAATTACAACCCCAGCAAGTTCACATGAGTATAACCACTACGGAGTGGCTGTTAAAATAGATGATTGTAGGCCGGGCGATGTAATTTGTTTTAAAGGCTCTAGAAACGGATCACGGATTGGTCACGTTGGAATTGTTACAGAAGTGAGCAAAGAGAATATCTACTTCATTCATTCTGCGAACAGAGGAGGCATTCGTTTTGATCAACTGAGTGCCCCCTATTATCGCAAGAGATTTGTCGGAATCCGACGAATTATTCTTTAATTTCTTTCTTAGGTTTAGGCAATTTCATTGCTTTTGCTACGCCAATCGCCAATTCTTCGGCATCTTTTACGTAATCAACTTTCAATTCATCGCCTTCTTTCAAAGAACCATCTAAGACTTTCTCAGCCAATGGTTCTTCTAAGTACTTCTGAAGTGCACGTTGCAATGGTCTCGCTCCAAAATCTGGATCAAATCCTTTTTCAGCAAGAAACTCTTTTGCACTATCAGACAAGGTAACATGGTATCCCAAATCTTTAATGCGGTGCAACATTTTTGCCATTCTCACATCCAAAATCTTAATGATATTTTCTTTATCCAATGAATTGAAAACAATAACATCATCAATTCTATTTAAAAATTCAGGAGAGAAGAACTTACGCAATTGCGCTTCAATAACTTGTTTTGAATCTTTTTCTTTGTCTACAACTTTGGTATTTGTTCCAAATCCAACCCCCGTTCCAAACTCTTTCAATTGTCTAGACCCAATATTAGATGTCATGATGATCACAGTATTTCTGAAGTCAATTTTCCTTCCTCCAGAATCTGTCATTTGTCCTTCATCTAGTGCTTGCAACAACAAATTAAATACATCAGGGTGGGCTTTTTCAACTTCATCGAAAAGGATAACGCTGTAAGGTTTACGGCGTACTTTTTCGGTAAGCATACCTCCTTCTTCATACCCAACGTAACCTGGAGGCGCTCCAACCAAGCGACTCACGGCAAACTTCTCCATAAATTCGCTCATATCAACACGAATTAGCGCATCGTCTGAATCGAATAGGAATTCTGACAGGGCTTTTGCCAATTCAGTTTTACCCACACCGGTAGGACCTAAGAAGATGAACGACCCAATTGGTCTGTTTGGTTCTTTAAATCCAGCGCGTGTTCTTTGAATGGTTTTTGCAAGTTTGGCAACTGCTTTTTCTTGTCCAATAACACGTTTTTGAAGGGTCTCGGCCATGTGCAACAAACGTTTGCTTTCATCTTCTGCCATTCTTTTTACTGGTATTCCAGTAATCATAGAAATAACAGCAGCAATATCATCTTCGGTTACGGCATATTTATTTTCTTTGGTTTGACTTTCCCATTGCGCTTTTGCAATTTCTAAATCTTCCAACAAACGTTTTTCGGTATCTCTTAATTTGGCTGCTTCTTCAAAGTTTTGACTTTTTACAACCCTATTTTTTTCAATTTTAATTTCTTCAATTTTAGTTTCTAAATCTAAAATTTCAATTGGAACGTGAATATTGGTGATGTGTACCCTTGCTCCAGCTTCATCTAAAATATCGATGGCCTTATCAGGCAAATGCCTATCGCTCATGTAACGTACACTCAATTCAACACAAGCTTTGATTGCTTCGTCGGTGTATTTAACACCATGGTGTTCTTCGTATTTGTCGCAAATATTGTGTAAAATTTCAACTGTTTCTTCTGGAGAGGCAGGTTCAATTACCACCATTTGGAAACGACGTTCTAGGGCTCCATCTTTTTCAATGTACTGTCTGTATTCGTCTAAGGTTGTAGCGCCAATACATTGGATTTCACCACGGGCCAAAGCCGGTTTAAACATATTGCTTGCATCTAAAGAACCAGAAGCACCGCCTGCACCAACAATGGTATGGATTTCATCTATAAATAAAATTACGTCTTCCGCTTTTTCAAGTTCCATCATAAGCGCTTTCATGCGCTCTTCAAATTGACCACGGTATTTGGTTCCTGCAACCATGCTCGCCAAATCAAGACTCACTACCCGCTTATTGAAAAGAACACGACTTACCTTTCTTTGGATAATGCGCAATGCCAATCCTTCAGCAATTGCAGTTTTACCAACTCCCGGTTCGCCAATTAAAACTGGATTATTCTTTTTACGGCGTGAAAGAATTTGACTCACACGTTCAATTTCTTTTTCACGACCAACAATGGGATCTAATTTACCATCTTCAGCGGCTTTCGTTAAATCTCTACCAAAGTTATCTAAAACTGGAGTTTTCGATTTCACTTTAGATTTGGCAGTTTGTTGTGCCTTTTGTTCCTCGCGATAATAATCTTCAGGAGTTTCACCATCTTCGCTTGGTAATTCAGCTTTTGATTGATCAATTCCCTCTTCAAGGGTTAATTTAAACAAATCATAGGTAACCCCATATTGGCTTAAAACTTTTGAAGCTATATTGTCTTCGTCCCTCAAAATTGACAACAAAAGATGTTCGGTTCCAATCAAATCGGTCTTGAAAATTTTAGCTTCCAAGTAAGTGATTTTCAATGCTTTTTCAGCTTGTTTGGTAAGTGGAATATTTCCTAAATTTGTTGTTTTTGTGGCTGTTCCACGAATGGCATCTTCAACGCTTTTCTTCAATCGAAGCGATTCTATATCCAATAATTTGATAGTTTGATAGGCCTTGCCTTCTCCCTCTCTAATAATTCCTAATAATAAGTGTTCACATCCAATATAATCGTGACCCAAACGAATGGCCTCTTCTCTACTGTATTGAATTACTTCTTTAACCCTAGGTGAAAATTTTGCTTCCATAAAAAGATTGTCAAATATATAATAGTATTTTTTAATTGATACCCCATTAAACGAACATCCGAACAATGTGTATCTTTTGTTAGAATTTGCATTAATTGTACCAAATTCAATTCTACAATTATTTTATGACAAACTGACTACTGTTTGCCAAAATTGACAAAAAAACCGAAAAAAATATGCACTCTCTTTTCAAAAATGTGCACAATTATTTTGCATATGTTTATGCTGAGAGATTCACTTTTTTTTGTTACTTTGAAAGTCCATGGAAAATCAACTCCAAGATAAAAAAGCAAAGAAGTCAAAAATTGTCAAAGAACTTTTTGGTGACGTACTAGGTCGTGTCCCTCCAAATTCAAAAGAGCTTGAAGAAGCTGTTTTGGGAGCGATGATGCTTGAAAGAGAAAAAGTGCACCAAGTCATTGACATTTTAACTGAGAAACATTTTTACCAACCTGCAAATCAAGAAATTTTCAAGGTTATTCGCGATATGTATCTATCTGCAGATTCTGCCATTGATTTATTAACGGTTTCGAATGCACTTAGAAATGCGGGCAAATTAGAATTTATTGGTGGTCCATTTTATTTGGCCCAACTCACAAACAGGGTTTCTAGTGCTGCAAATATCGAGTTCCATGCACGTATTCTTACTCAGAAATTTATTCAACGTGAATTGATATCTGTTGCAGGAGAAGTGGCTTATGATGCCTACGATGATTCAAACGATGCGTTCGAATTGCTTGACCAATCGGAAGCAAAATTATATGAAATTAAAAATGCCGGTTTAAAAAGAAATTTCCAAGAAATTAGCGTATTAATCAATAGCTCTTTGAAGGAAATTGAAGATCGAATGTCGGCCGATAACGATGGTATTACGGGTGTTGCTTCTGGATTTTCTGACATTGACAGAATTAATGGTGGTTGGCAGCCATCAGATTTGGTAATTTTAGCTGCACGTCCTGCAATGGGTAAAACGGCGTTCGCGCTAAGTTTATTGCGCAACGCTGCAATCGACCATAAAAAGAGTGTCATGATTTTCTCTCTAGAGATGGCTGATGTGCAATTGGTAAATCGTTTGATTAGTGGAGAATCTGAAGTACCCGGCGATAAAATTAAGAAAAGTGAACTAAACGAAGAAGAATGGCAACGCTTGCATACCAAAACTGCTGCTTTGGGTTCTTCTAAAATATTTATTGATGACACCCCTCAATTGAGTATTTTTGATTTAAATGCAAAATGCAGAAGGGTGCATTCTCAACAAGGTCTTGATTTGGTAATTGTCGATTACTTGCAATTACTCAGACATGAAACCAAAGGTGGTGGCGGAAACCGTGAACAAGAGATTGCCTTTATTTCTCGTTCATTAAAAGGTTTAGCAAAAGAATTAAGTATCCCCGTAATTGCATTGGCTCAGTTGAGTCGTGAAGTTGAAAAACGTGCAAACAAACGTCCGCAGCTTTCAGATTTGCGTGAATCTGGATCTATTGAGCAAGATGCCGATATGGTAATGTTCCTTTATAGAGATGAGTATTATGCAAGTATGGGCATGGATACTTCTGAGGGAAATAAAGAACAACAACAACCCGATCACGGTATCAAAGGATTAACAGAGGTAATTATTGCCAAAAACCGTCATGGTTCCGTTGGTTCTGCTTTTGCGAAATTCGTTGGTGAATATTCTAAATTTGTCGACTTGTCGCCTTATGAAAGATCTGCATTAAACAGCAAACCAGAATACGGTGGAAGTGCTCCTGCCACTTATACGGCAACCATTCCATCGAAGTTAAATGACGACGATAACTTTTACAACAATTCTGCAGTTATGCCCGATCCATTTACTTCAAATAAAGGAAATGGGAATTGGTCAAATAATTTTAACCCCAATATTCAAGAAGACTAAACAAAAAAGGCTACCCATTGGTAGCCTTTTTTGTTATCTAAATGCGGTTTTAATTTTCCGCTTTTGGCAGTTTCACTGCTATTATTTTTTCTTGTCCACTGGCAGTTTTGCCTTCTACTACAATGCTGCCCTTTAATGATTTAAAAACCGATACAGCACCTTGCGCAGAATAAACAGGCTCGTTGTTAATCATGGTAATTACAAACCCTTCTGGAATTCCAGCGGTTTTGAATACCCCTGACGCCAAATTCGATACTTTTACTCCTGCTTTGATATCCATCTTGGTTCTTTCTTCACGGGTTGTGTTTTCCAATTTCATTCCCAAGTATTCTGAGCCAGAAGACTTTTCGGCAGTTTCTAATTTTGCTGTTCCGTTTTCGCCTAATAAAGTAGCTTGGATTTCTTTCTCTGATCCTTTTCTGCGAATGGTAATTTTCACCAAATCGCCGGGTTTATATTTCCCTACTTTTTCTTGTAAGCGACTAGAACTGTTTACTTCGTCGCCATCGATTTTCAAAATTACATCGCCTTTTTCTATACCTGCCTTGTCGGCTGCACTTTTTTCTACAACCTCAGCAACATAAACACCTTTCAAATCAGTTAGTCCTTTTTCATCAACCAGATTCTGGGTTATTTCTTGGATAGATACGCCCAACAATGCACGTTGAACTTTCCCATAATTTTTGAGATCATTGATTACTTTTTTCACCAAATTTACAGGTATGGCAAATCCATAACCAGCATAAGAACCTGTTTCAGAAGCAATTGCGGTATTGATGCCAATTAATTCACCTGCAACACTTACCAATGCACCACCGCTGTTTCCTGGATTGATTGCGGCATCGGTTTGGATAAAGTTTTCAATTGCATATTTGTTTCCTTTTGAACGCAACAAGTCAATATTTCTACCCATTGCACTTACAATACCCAAAGTAACGGTACTTGTTAGATTAAAAGGATTACCAACTGCCACAACCCATTGTCCTACTTTTACATCATCGCTGTTGCCTAATTTCAAAAAAGGCAAATTGCTTTCGGCAATACGCAACAATGCCAAATCTGTATTTTTATCTGTACCTATCAATTCAGCCAAGTAGGTTCTTTTGTCATTAAGTACAATTTCAATTTTGGTAGCTCCTTCTACAACGTGGTTGTTAGAAACAATATAACCATCATCTGAAATAATTACCCCCGAACCACTTGCTTGGCGCGGTCCTTGAGGTTGATCGAATCTAAAATTTGGACCTTGGAAGAACTCAAATGGATCAGTTGGCATTTCACGATTGCCCCCTTCTTGAGGAGTAGACTGAATGGTAGTTTTGATATGAACTACAGCAGGGTTTGCAATTTCAGAAACCCCTGTAAAATCAAAAGCTGGTATGGTATTCAAACTTGCATACCTTGCCATTTGACCAGAGGCACTTTGCTTTTGATCAATATCGAAATGACTTCGTGAAGCAGCAACTGCATAAAAGCCACCTAAACTAACTACACCGCCTAATAATCCGGCCAAGAAAAAAGTAAATACTCTGTGTTTTTGAAAATACTGTTTCATATTTTAAAAAAAAATTAAATTTTGTTTGTAATAACAACGCAAAAATCGTGAATGTGCTTTAATTTGCATAGTAATTCATTTACCTTTTTCGATAAAAGAGTATACATAGTCCGTGAAATGCAAATAAACAGCCATCCATCCGCAATAATCGTTGCCCGTCTTAGACAGGGCGACAGAGATGTATTGGTTGAATTGTATAAAGAAAACGAGGCTATGGTTTATAAATATATAAAAGATCAAAAAGGAAGAGAGGAAGATGCAGAAGATTTACTTCAAGAGGCACTTATTGTTTTATGGAAAAATGCCAGAAAACCAGAATTTACGTTAGACGCCAAACCATCAACTTACATATATGCAGTTGTGAAAAATCTATGGCTCAAACAAGTAGAGAAGAACAAGAGAATGTCCCCCGAAGAAAATATCAACCCACAATTGCATTCAACCGTTCAACATTCAGATTCAAACATGGATCATGCCATTGTGCGTAAAATGCTCAATCAAATGGGTGAAACCTGCCGTCAAGTTTTGTTGATGTTTTATTTTGATGGATTTGACATGCAAACCATTGCAAAGGCAAATAGCTTTGCCAATGCGGATGTTGCAAAATCGAAAAAACATCAATGCATGAAGGAGCTTGAAAATAAAGTAAAATCTCAATTTAGTTCAACCGATTTTTTTAGATAAACCATGAATTCCGAAGACCCAAGAATTGACCTGTTTATCGACAATGAAATGTCAGAAGATGAGCGCATGCTATTTCTGCAAGAAATGGAGAATGATGCGGAATTGAAAAGCACTGTATTGTTTAAGCAATTTATTATTGAGGGAATTCAATCTGAAGGCGACGAAGAACTTAAGGAATATATTAGAAGTAGGGTTCAAGACGAAAGTGAGGAAAATCAAACCAACTTGTGGCTGTATGCAGTTGCAACAGTAACCGTGGTGTTGGTATCTTATTTCTTTATCATTCAATATATTAAAACTGGAAGCATCAAGGAAGCCACTGAAATATTGGCATTAAATAAACAGTCAAATTCTGAATCAAAAAGCAAGCAAAAATATAGCCAAGAAGCCTACGAAGCTCCAATTATTGTTCAAGATAGTACGGCTATTTATGCTGATTCATCATTGGCTGTATTAGATGAAAATGCATCTCAAAATATAGATGCAAATTTAGACGCATCTGATGTTGGAGCGGCTCCGGAAATGGCCGATTCAAAAGGAAATTCTGAAGTAAGTACGAATAACAGTGCTGCTGAAACCACAAAAAATGGCACCTACCAATGGTCGTTTGGTGATGATTCTAGGTATGTGAAAAATGTGGTATTGGTGCCAATCAAATTGACAGAATCATATGCTGCCAATGAACCAATGATGGAAAAACAACCCATGATGGCAAAGGCAAAAATTGCAACGAATTACAAATCTAAAAAAGAAGCAAGCAACAATGAACCAGGCAATGCTGTTCAGCTTGATAGTGTAACTGTTGTGGAAAATAAACCAAAATCAGTTATCAATATTTCAAAGTTCAGTGTGGTATTTATTGATACAAAAACGCCAAAACAATCCATAGAAATTTCAGATAAAAAAGGAAATTACACCTTAATTCTATCAAATTTCTCTAGTGAAAATCCATTGATTTATCATTTAAATGGCAAATATTATATTGAACTTGGACCTAAAATGATTTATTCAATTCCACTAAGTTCAATGAAAATTGACAGTCCAAAACCTATTACAGATAAGGCTGTTATCAAAGCCATTCAAAATTAAACATGGTAAATTTTATTAAATTCCAAGGCACTGGAAACGATTTTATTTTAATTGACGGAAGAACAATGGAAGTTCCAAGTTCGCTCCCAGTAAAGAAAATGTGTGACAGGAATTTTGGAATTGGTGCTGATGGATTAATGATTTTACAGAACAAAGTTGGTTACGACTTTGAAATGATTTACTATAATTCTGATGGCAATTTAAGCAGTATGTGTGGAAATGGAGGACGTTGTATTGCACAATGGGCGCATCAATTGGGAATTGGCAATATCAATGAACTCAAATTCTGGGCACCAGACGGAGAGCACATTGCACTGATAGATAGTAATCAAGTGCGTTTAAAAATGAACAATGTATCTTCTTGGAAAATCATAGATGAAAATACCGTTGAAATCAATACAGGTTCTCCGCATTATGTTCATTTTACAGAAAATTCAATAAATGACTATCCATTGTTATCATGGGCAAAAACAATTCGTTATAATGAAACCTATGCCAATGTAGGAATCAATGTAAATATTACAAAAGTGATTGAAAGAGATTATTTACAAATGAGGACCTATGAACGTGGTGTTGAAAATGAAACATTGAGTTGCGGCACTGGTGTAACAGCAACGGTATTGGCTCATTCTATTCTGCATGGATCTATGCTAGGGAATACAAAGCAAATGGTTCACATGGCGACCCCGGGAGGGAAATTGGCCATAGAATTTGAGAAAACAGAAACTGGATTTGAGAATATTTGGTTAATTGGTCCAGCGGAAGAAGTTTTTTCAGGTCAATGGAAATAAGGATATTTATTTTATAGATTATAAACAAAAAAGGCTGCCATAGGCAGCCTTTTTTGTTTTGCTATTGAAATAATTCCTTAATTATTTCACCAATATTTTCACGGCTTGGGTATTTACAACACCATTGATTGATGCCAAGTAATAACCAGTTGTTAAATGAGCAACATCAACTGGAACAGTATTTGCGCCATTTGAAATTTGAATATTTTTAGTAACTACAGCCTTCCCTGTTAAATCATAGATCGTAACAGTTGCAGCACCAGATTTTGCAGCAGTGAAAGAGAAATTTGTAATGTCTGAAGTTGGATTAGGATATGCATTCAACGATACTTTTGTATTTGGAATATTTTTAGATCCAGTTAACAAAGTTGATGAACGGAAGTATCCACGTCCATGGGTACCAATGTACATTGACATACCTTCCCAAGGTTTCCATTCGTAACCACGAATTTCGAATACTGGCACACGTGCCATTCCTTGGTTTGCTTCTTCCCATTTAACTCCACCGTTTTCAGATACCCAAATACCCAAATCAGTACCTAAAATAATTCTACTTGGATTGTCTATATCAACAACCGCATCATAAACAGGCATTGAAGGTAAATTGCCTGTGATATTTGTCCAAGTTGGATTTAAATCACATGCATTTTTAGATTCCATAACATATGAAGTATTGCCATAACCACCCAAGGTAATTACCACGTGGTTGGAATCGCCCATATCAACATTCACTGAAGTGATTGTTCTACCTGAAGTTCCAGGAACAGTTAATTGTTTGGTTACAACACCAGCAGGGATATCAGTCACGCCAGGATTCGCTTTCACCGAGAAATCAGCATCTTTTAAACCAGAAGTTCTAAACAAAGCGCCTTGTTTACAAGAAAACAAATGATTACCGTCTGGAGTATAGTCCATTTCGATAATTCTACCATTACCTAAACCACCGGCAACGCGAATCCAAACTACGTCGTTTGCAAAATCTGTAGGATTTACAGCAGCCCATATTTCAGAGTTTTTAGCTAGATATAATTTAGAAGTTTTGGCATCTTTTTCCCACAAATTAAATGTTGTGTTAAAATCTGTTTGAACAGTTCCTTTTTGACGAAGATCCCAAAATGTTGAACTAGATTGTCCTTGGTTACCAGAACGTGCAACGGTACCGTAATAAGTACACATGAATGTGATGTTTGGATTGAATTTCGAGAATTCAACATCAAAACCGTCACCACCATAAATACTTACCGCAGTTTTAGATTGTTCACCAGCCGGCGCATTTCCTTTGAAATTCACCAAGAAGGTTCCATTATCTTGAGCTCCACCCATTACATGTCCTAACTCATTTGAAGCAACATTATACAATTGTAATGTTGTATAACCTCTGTTGATCGATGTCCAAGTAGCTAAATTTGTAGAAGAGAAAATACCACCATCGCTACCCACAATACATGTAGCCGGTTTGGTGTTCATGTTCCACATGATTAAATGTTTGTCAGAATGTACAAAACTACTATTCCATGGTGCGCCGAAGGTGCTACCAATTTGGGTATAACCATTTACTTCATCCCAAGTAGCCAAATCAACACCACCCATTAAAACTTTATTTTTATTACCAGGTACTACACTCACAACGTTATCATACCAACCTTGCGTATTAGGCCCAAAAATATCTGTTACAGTATTTCCATAAACCAGTTGAGTCCATGTAGCACCACCATCAGTAGTTCTATGTAATCCGTCTAATTTACCACCATTTGTTGCAGCCAATAAGTAAATATAGTTTGCATCATCTGGAGAAATTGCAATTGCAATACGGCCACCTGCCGGAATAGATTTATTCAATTTCATGGCACCAGTTGCATCAGATTTATAAACTGCACCACCGTTGTTTGAAGCCCAAATTACACCATTATTATCAATTTTAACTTCCTTAATAGATGATCCGTTAATTTTCTTAGGCGTTGCAGTTCCTTCAGTAAATTCATATAAGCCAGCATCGGTACCAACATAAAACTTATTCAAAGTTGGATGCGCAACCATGGTGTTACATACATCAAATGTTCCGTTGCTTGTACCAGGCAACAAAGAAAATTTAGTACCGCTTAAATTGTCACTCTTGAAAATTCCATTTCCAATAAATGCAGGAGAACCATTTCTAGTTCCTGAAAGATTAGTAAACCCACCTTCACCAGTACCATAGTAAATATTACCACTTGGAGTCTGCGCTGCACAAGTAACATTTAAGTTTTCTTGTAAGTCATTTACAGGTGTCCAACTTTGGCCATAGGTAGTAGATCTGAATAATCCACCACTTACAGAACCTACAAACCAAATGTTTGCAGAATCCTTATGAATTACCAATGCACGGGTTCTACCGCCCACATTGTCTGGACCCATATTCTGCCAAACGATATTTTTATTCAAACGACTTTTGATTTGAAGCGCATCTGCTTGTGCAACTGCTTGCTTAATCCATTCTGGTTCAAGTGTACCAGTTTTTTCGTTTAATCTCATGCTGTACATTGAACGCAATGCACCTTCAATTTCCTCAGCTGGATTTTCTTCTGATTCATTTTCAAAAGAAAACAATTCAGTAAATTTAGGGGTTTTGATGGTGTTGTTAAATCCAACCAAACCAATTCCTAAACAGATTCCCGCAGAAAGCGCGATAGGTAAATATGACTTTATCTTCATAAAATATCTTTTTTTCTTTTATTTAAAGAGAGAAAACTCTCGAATCGCAAATTAATACAAAAAGAGGGTCTTTTCCAATTCTAAGCAATGGATGTTCATTAATTATTGTAATTTTTTCATCATAATTTGCATTTTCTGCAAAACCAATTTCAGAAAAATTATAAAACATGCTTTTCAGCATGGTAAGAACTCCTTACCAATGGACCACTTTCAACGAATCTGAAGCCCAATTTCAATCCATATTCTTCCCAATATTTAAACTTGTCGGGATGAACATATTCCGCAACGGGCAAATGCAATTTGGTTGGTTGAAGGTACTGACCCAAAGTCAATACATCACAGCCGTGCTCACGCAAATCGTGGATGAGTTTTTTCACCTGATCGTCCGTTTCACCGCAACCCAACATTGCACCACTTTTGGTTCTCGCACCATATTCATGGGTGCGTTTGATTTGCTCCAAACTTCTTGCATATTTTGCCTGTGGACGAACCAATCTATAAAGTTCTTCTACCGTTTCCATGTTGTGACTTACCACTTCTGGTTTTGCATCTAACACCATATAAAGCATGTCCCACTGCGATTTAAAATCTGGAATTAAAGTTTCTATGGTGGTTTGAGGACTTGATAACTTTACGGCTTTGATGGTTTCTGCCCAAACGGTGGCGCCTTTGTCTTTTAATTCATCGCGATTTACAGAAGTTATAACGCAATGTTTCACATTCATCAATTTAACCGCTTCAGCAACGCGTTTTGGTTCATCCAAATCATATTCTCCGGGGCGACCTGTTGCCACGGCACAAAATGAACAACTACGGGTGCACACGTTTCCTAAAATCATGAAAGTAGCTGTACCCGCTCCCCAACATTCGCCCATGTTCGGACATTTCCCATCTTCACAAATGGTATGAAGTTTATGTTCCTTAACAATTTTTTTTACGTTGGTGTAATTTTCACCAAATGGAATTTCTATTTTTAACCAAGATGGTTTAGATGGTCCACGCTTTTCTTTTGAAACTACCGGTAATTCAATCACGTTTAAATTAATTTATATCGCCAAATCCAAATGCAAAGTTAACAAATAGTGCCGGGAAGATATTCTTATTTGTAGTTTGTGTATATAATAATGGTATTTTCTCTACAAAAATGTCGTTTGAAAAGCCAATCGACATTGAATTTGACAAAGATCTATAACTCCCCCACTCAATTTGCAATCCCGCCGAAAGTCCAAATCCAGGTATAAATTTCCCCTGCCCCATGCCTTTGGTAAATTGGGCTGTCCCTCCTATTAATGAAACATTTTGCGTGGTGGGATCATATTTCATATCGGCATAACCATCAAAGGGTGGATTCCCTTGATAATATGAAATATATACCGGCCAAGAATACACCAAGGGCAAACTAACATTCGCAAAGATTTTACAACCCACATCCATTCTCGATTTTCTTTGTCCCATTATATAGGTTGTACCATAAAATGGTTTGAACGCCCATGCATAATTTATTTTTTCTAGCTTGAAGGATTGTGATCCTGGTAAACTATAATTAATTACAAATACTTCTTTGGGATCAACCAAATTTCCAATTTTCAATCCCACTTGATTGCCCCAATTTTCACCTTTTATTTGGGTGTATTTATATCCCCCAAAATCAAAACCAAAATTTCGAATTTGTGCGTCGATGTTCCAAATCACGCTTTTTTGGGCTTGAGTTATCCCCATTATGGAGGTCAAGGTTATGCACAATAGGGTGAATTTTCTCATTTTAGGAACAATTCAAAATTAGGTATTCCACATTTATTAAAAAAGAGGCAATAATTGTTATTTTTATTCCACTTTCTCCCACGATTCTTAAAACCCTTGTATTTACAATAGTTTTTACTATTTTTGCATTGTCTAAAACAAGAAAAGATGACCCTAAATCCACCCAAAACCACTACCCTGTGGGCGAATGTGGAAAAGAAGTGGCTAATTTTGGGAAATTGTGGGAAATTGTGGGAAATTCTTTTTTTATTTAGCAGACAGAAATCCAGCACAAAATGTCGGGACT
>CANFVI010000017.1 GCA_947450405.1 Flavobacteriales bacterium | reverse complement strand
TACATTGATTGCCACAGGCAGAGGCGCAAACCGATATCCCTCAAAAGAAGGATATGTTTACCAAGAGATGGACATAGAAAACAAGGCACAAGTTGCCGAAGTTTTAGAAAAGTATAAACCAAATGTAGTGATTCATACTGCGGCAATGACGCAAGTTGATGATTGCGAATTCGAAAAGGAAGCTTGTGTATCGTTGAACATCGAAGCTGTTAAAACAATGGCTGAATTGTCAACTGAAATGGGATTCCATTTGGTGCATTTAAGTACCGATTTCATTTTTGATGGAACAAAACCGATGTACACCGAAACCGATGTGGCAAATCCTTTGTCATATTACGGTTGGAGCAAATTGGAAGCTGAAAAAATGGTGATAGAAAATGCCAAAAGTTGGTCAATTATAAGAACAGTTCTGGTGTATGGTCAAGTTGCCGATATGAGCCGTTCAAATATTATTTTGTGGGCATATAATACTTTGAAAGACAAAAAGGTAGCAAAGGTTGTTTTTGATCAGTTTCGAACCCCAACGTTGGCTGAAGATTTGGCTCAAGGTTGTTTTTTAGCAGCAAGTAAAAAAGCACAAGGTATTTATAATGTTGCCGGTGAAGATTATTTAAAC
This sequence comes from Flavobacteriales bacterium, assembly GCA_947450405.1. Lineage (GTDB taxonomy): Bacteria > Bacteroidota > Bacteroidia > NS11-12g > UBA955 > VMCP01. Next base: position 18,743 of record CANFVI010000017.1, on the reverse strand, counting down.
ATTTATGAATTGGTTGAAAAAGTTGCGGGAATGTTTGATTTTTCCCTGGAAAACATTGAAAAGGTGAGTAGTACTACATTAAACCAACCTGCCAAACGTCCACCAATTACGGGATTAGATATTTCAAAAGCGAGAAAAGAGTTGGGATATACCCCACACAGCCTAACCGAAGGCATTCAAATTGTTCTAGGGGGCAGAAACGATTTATAACAAATGCTTGTGATGTTTTAAAGCTTCCCTCCGAGAAAGGGGTTTTAATTCGTGGCAATTTACAAATGTAACAACCCAATCTAGATCTGTTCTGGCATATTGACGCAAAGCCCAACCAATGGCTTTTTGATGAAAAAACTCTTTTGATTTGGTATGGGGTAATATTGCACTTTCAAGCCAATTGGTTTGGGTGTTTTTTCCATATTTCAATTGACAAATGATGGCGGTACGATTGATCCACATATTATCACTTTTAATCCATTTTGACATATTGGATTCAAATTGTTGAGGGAATTTTTTGAAAAATTCACCTACAATTGTTGCTGCGAGTGCATCTACGGTATCCCACCAACTTTTTGTAGCCACCAACCATTCAATAAAATCAATGTCAGTTTCCGACCATAGTTTGCGGTATTTATAAAAGTGTTCCATGGCAACGTATTGAAATTCACGTTCATTGGAATTCCAAAGTAGGGTTGTCCAATCGATCAATTCTTGATGATTTGCGGGTTTCCAAGCTTGGTTAAAAATATTCAATGCTTCTTTTCTGTTGGGGGATGGAACTCCGATATATGAAAACAGATTTTTCATATACTTTTCCATACCTTCTCTTTTTGAGGGAACGGCATAGGAATCCAACAGCGTTTTTAGCGCTTCAAATTGAGATTGCATAAAGTTATTTATTTAAGATAGCTAGAATTTCTTCCTTGCTATGAAAGTCTTGTAAAATGGTTGTGCCTTTTGCTGTAATCACTTTCAAATATGGAATGCCGGTAACACCAAGTGCTTTAACGAGTTTAGGATTCTCGTCGTAGTTAATCATAACCACTTTCAGTTTGCCTTTATACTCATTTTGTAGTTCAGGAATAAAAGCTTTGATTTTTTTGCATGGGGCACACCAAGGTGCAAAGAAATCTACAAAAACGGCTGAATCTTTGGCATTGATTAAGGTGTTAAATTGTTCTATTGACATACCTCTTTCACTTGCTCCTTCAGCAGTGATTGTGGGTTTATTTTCACCCGACCATTTAGAGATTCCACCTAGCATATTGTTTACAGTTTTAAATCCATCATCAGCTAAAATATTAGAAGCGTTTGCACTTCTTCCCCCTGAAAGACAATATACATAAACGGGTTGGTCTTTATCTAATTTGGCAATTTTTTGGTTAAAATCATCCGAACGCACATCTATATTGATTGCGCCAAATATATGGCTATTTGCAAATTCTTCAGGAGTGCGAACATCTAATATTATTTTTTTGTCTGAGTTTTTTAAGGCTTCTACAAATTCATCGGTAGAAATATTTTTAACTCCTTGCGCAGTGGTAGTATTGCAAGATAAAAGGCTTAAAATGGAAAGTAAAAAGACTGTTGAATAATATCTAAACTTCATATTACACGAAGTTAGTAATTATTTTACATCTTCTTATTAAATATTCTCCATTTTATAGGTTGAGGCATTATATTTGAAGTAATCGAATTTATGAAAAAACTTGTTATTTTCTCTTTAGTAGCAACTGTGTTATTTGCAGCTTGTGATGTATTAAAAACTGCTGCAACTGATGTGGCAAATGAGGCATTAAATAACGCTGTGAATGGTAAACCCGCAGTACCTTCCTTGACTAGTGATGAAGCAGCGGGTGGATTGAAAGAAGCATTGATTAACGGGGTTATCAATGGAACGGGTACCTTGGGCAAAGTGGGTGCATTTGCAGCCAATCCCTCAATAAAAATATTATTGCCTGCCGAAGTGCAAAACATTGAAAAGAAAATTCGCGACAATTATTTATTGAACGCGGCAATTGGAAAAGAACTAGACAAAACCATCGATGCGATGAATGCAGGTGCTGAAAAATCGATGCAATTGGCTGTGCCTGTGTTTAAGAAGGCAATTACAAACATGTCGTTTTCTGATGCAATGAAAATATTAACAGGTGGACAAGGTGCTGCAACAAGTTATTTGAAGAGTACTTCACAAGCAGAGCTTCAACAATTGTTTATGCCAGAAGTAAAAAAGGCACTTGATGAGGTTGCTGTTGCAAAAACATGGAATCCTGTGGTTACCAAAATCAATCAAAATAAGAAATTATTGGGATTAACTGCAGATATTCAACCTGATTTGAATTTATATGTAACTGAAAAAGCGACCGCAGCGCTGTTTACTCAAATTGAATCTGAGGAAAATAAAATTAGAAAAGACCCTGTTTCCAGAACTTCTGATTTATTGAAGAAGGCATTTGATTACGCTGATAAACACTAAAATAGCGTATTTGCCTTATGAAATTAAGGATAGTTTTGATCATTTTATTCGCACAATTTCCTGTGCTTTTTGGTCAAACCAATTCTTTAAATTCACGCATTTCAATTTCATATACAGGCAATGATTTTACGAAAATATTAAAGATTTTCGAACAGAAAACGGATTGCTATTTTCAATATGATGCGGCTTTAATGCCGAAGAAAAAAAGATTTGTAGTCAACTACCAAAATGAAATTGCCAAGGTTGCATTGAGAGATTTTTTGCAAGGATTGGGTTTGAATTTTATTTTGTTGGGAGATAATTTTTTGGTACTTCAACAATGGGAAGCCCCAGAAGATGAACTTGTTATTTCAGGCAGGGTTTGGCACGCAGATTCAAAGGAAAGATTGGTAAATGCCATGATTTCCCTTGTGGGAAGGAATCAAAATACATTCACAAACGATCAAGGAATATTTCAATTAAAAACTTCAAGTGGTAAATTAATTTATGCTGTTTCCTATCCTGGATTTGAAACATTTTATGATACCATTGAAGATGAAAAACGAAATTATTTTGTAGATATTCCATTGTTTCCTGATAATGCAGAAAGCATGGAAATCACCCTTGTAACTGCCGATGGAAATAGAAATCCCCCAAAGGTGGTTTCAGGTAAATCGGATGAGTTTAATATTAACCGTGCTCAGTTAGATAAAATCCCCCATTTGATGGGTGAACCAGATATTCTTAGGGTAATGAGCTTAAATCCTGGTGTAGTTTCAGGGAGTGAAGGTGTTTTTGGAATGTATGTGAGAGGCGGTGCCTCCGATCAGAATTTGATTTTATTAGATGAAGTGCCAGTTTATAATGCCTATCACCTTTATGGTATGTTTGGTGTTTTCAATAGCGATGTTGTTAAAAATGCCAAGTTTTATAGGGGCGTTTTTCCAGCCGATAAGGGAGGCAGGCTAAGTAGTGTTATTGACGTAACAACGAAGGAAGGAAATGCTGAGAAATTTGGAGGATCTGTTTCTATTGGATTGTTATCGAGCCGATTGTCTTTCAATGGGCCCATATTCAAGAAAAAGACATCTTTTTCAATGGCAGTGCGAAGAAGTTTATTTGATTATTTGGTTCAACCGTTATCGACTTTGGTTCAATTTCAAAATGGAAATTTTGCCAATCGATATTATTTTTATGATGTAAATTTCAAAATCACCCATCGTTTTAGTGAGCGCAGTAGATTATCAGCTTCAGGCTATTTAGGCATTGATTATGCGGGTTTACTAGACAGAAATACTACGTATCAAAATTTCAAAATCACCCAAGATTTAAAGCAAGACGATGTATCGTCTTGGGGAAATCAGCTGGCAAGTATCAAATGGGATTATATGTTAACGCCAAGTGCAACGTTTTCATTAAAAGCATACGTTACCAATTACTTATATGCGCACTCTCATTTGTATTCCAATCAGCAAACTGACTTATTCGGAAATCAAAAATTAGAAAAATCACTTTATGTGATGTCGAATGGTTTGAGGGACATTGAATATTCAGCACATTTGAAGAAGCAGGTAACGCATAAATTGGCTGCTAAAATTGGTTTGGGTTATGTGTTGCATACCTTTATTCCAAACAAAAGGGTAATATCGTCGGAGACAGACAGCGTTAAAACAGATATTGTGTTTCAAGATAACTTGTTAACGACACCCGAAATATTTAGTTATTTGACTTTAGAATACCACAATCCGAAATGGGGATATTACGATTTTGGTGTTAGGGGTGTATATTATGGTTTGGGTTTTGGACAGTACTACATTCTTCCGGAGCCAAGGTTGAGTATTCGTTATTCTTTGCCTGGAAATTTGTGGTTAAAAGTTGCCGCATCGCAAACCCGACAATTTTTCCATCAATTGAATAATTTAACCATGGGTTTGCCTTCCGATTTATGGGTGCCGTCGAATACAATATTTAAACCGGCAAAAGCAACGCAAGGTTCAATTGGGTTAACCAAAGAGTTTGATAATTTTCAATTCAGTATTGAGGTGTTTCAGAAAGTATTTAACGATATTCTTGAATACAACAACAACGCCGTTTATGTTACTTCTGGTCAGAATTGGGAAAATTCAGTTTGCGCGGGAACCGGATTGACAAAGGGAATTGAATTATTGGCAGAGAAAACAAAAGGGAAATTTACGGGATGGATTTCTTATACATGGATGACAAGCACCAGACAGTTTAACCAATTGAATAATGGCAATCCTTTTCCATCTAGATACGACAGAAGGCATAATATTTATATTATGGCTTCTTATAAATTTTCAAAACGCATAAATATCAGTGCTACTTGGGTATTCAATTCTGGCTTTGCTTATACCATGCCAATTGGGGTATATCCTTCGTCTACAAACAATGATCCTTACAGAGATATTTATATATACGGAGATAGAAACAACAATAGGGCAAAAGATAATCACAGGTTAGATTTATCGGTAACTATTTCTTCAAAAACCACAAAGTACCCGCGTAATTTTTCTTTTGGAATTTATAATGTTTACAACCGTCACAATCCCTTTTTCTTGAATTTAGGCATAGATTCAGATGGGTCTCGTAAACTATATCAAGTGAGTTTATTGCCAATTATTCCTTTTGCAAGTTATCAAATTTCATTCTAATGTTGAAGTATCTGAAATATTGCCTTTTATTGATATGCTTGCAAAGCTGCATTGATGAAGTACCAATTATTCAGAAAAGCGAGAGTCCAAAATCATTGGTTATTCATAGTTTCATAAATCCTGATAGTTTTGTAGGTGCAACCGTTTCTGAGGTATCTGAAATAACCAATCCTTATAATTGGATCAACAATGCCAATTTAACAATTCTCTCAAAAGCAAAGGGTTTGTTTTCGTTTGGTAACTTTGGAAATGGGAAATACCAATTGAATCAAAACTTTTTGCCAAACGATAGCTTAAAGTTTCAAATTACTCATTCACTTCTCAACGATATTATTCCTATTAAAATTCCTTCAAGAATTCATATCAAGCGTTTAGATACTTTTACAACATTGATATCTAATGTGGGAAAAACAAAGGCTTACCGCATCTACTTTAAAGACAGTGCCTACAATACCAATTGCTATAGAATATATGGGATAAGACATTTTAAAAAGTATACCATTGATGCGGTTTTGGGTAAGGTAGATAGTTTTTTATACGAAGATAAATTGCCAATTGGCGGTACAGAAGTTTGTTTTTTGAGAAACAGCTATAACAACTACACAACCAAAGAGATCCTTTTTAATGATGAAATTATCAATGGAACAGAATCGAGATTGGTATTCTACGAAACCCTGCCAAGGGTTAAATCAAAATCAATTGTATTGTATCAAATAGATATTTATTTGGAAAATATTGATATAAACATATTCAATTATTTAAACTCTCGAAATGCGCATATCTGGCAGCAAAATTCAATTACCCAGCTTCCTACAAGTGTAATTGGGAATATTTCAAATGGATTTGGGGTTGTTGGAGGTTATACCAATGATGTCATTCGAATTAAGCTAAAAAATTAAAGGGTAATTTTCATTTCTACTTCTTCAATTTTAGCACCAACCATTTTTTTAATGTGGAACTCAAATTGCTGATATCGAATTGTTTCTCCTGTGCTTGGTATTTTTTCTGAGCAGTAAATGATAAATCCTCCAAGTGTATTGTACTCACCTTCAGGAATGTTAAAATTATACTTTTCGTTTAAATAATCAATTTCTAAACGGGAAGAAAAGTGATAGTGATTTTCAGCAATGAGGTGTTCGTTTGAATCTTCAGTATCGAATTCATCTTCAATTTCGCCAAAAATTTCTTCTACTACGTCTTCAATTGTAGCAATGCCGGCTGTCCCTCCAAATTCATCCACTACAATTGCCAAACTCTTTCGGTTTTGAATGAAATTTCTTAGCATATCATGTGCTTCTAAACTTTCATTGGCAATTAAAGTGGGTCTTAAAATGTTTTCTATTTTTGAGGGATTGTGAAAGAGGTCGCTGTGATGCACAAATCCAATAATATTATCAATGGTATCTCTAAAAATCAGTATTCTAGAGAGCGAAGATTCAATAAATTTCACTTTCAATTCTTCGATACTCGAATCAATATCAATGCCCACCAATTCCGTTCGAGGAACCATAAAATCTTTCACAACCACATCGCTAAAATCGAGGGCATTTCGAAATGCTTCTGTATCTATTTCTTGCAATTCAGATGAATTGGAATTTTCTATAGAAGATATATAATTGTCTAAATCAACTTTTGAAAAAACTGGAGTTTGTTCTGTGATTTGGGTTTTGGTAAAAATCTTAAGCAAAAAAGACGATGCGCCTTTGGTGAAAGCAATCAGAGGCCAAAGCAATAAATGCATCATTCTAAAGGGCAAAGCAAGCGCAAAAATGAGCGAATCAGCTTGCATTTTAAATATGGTTTTGGGTATAAACTCAGCGGTTACCAATACCAACATTGTACTTAGCAAAGTAACAATTACATACTTGAGGATATTTGAATGGATATAAGCACTTAAATAATACTCAAGAATATTGCCCATTGCAATACCATAAATAACCAAACTTAAATTGGTTGCCACCAATACTGTGCTTATAAATTCGCTGGGTTGTTTGATATATCTCGCCAAATGTTTTGCTCCGAAAACATTTTGTTTACTGCGTAATTCTATTCTAAGTTTATTGGCAGAAATGAAAGCAATTTCCATTCCCGAGAAAAATGCAATGGTTAAAAGGCAAATTAAAACAGTAATCCAACTTGAAAAAGTTGGGGCCTCTAACTGAGTTTGTAAAATTTGTACCGAGAGGGGGTCAGGCATATTTATTCGAATATACATTAATTACACGATATTTTAATAAGATTTAGATGAATCGCAGAAAAATTGCGCTAATCTAAATTAACTTTGCAGCAATGAATTCGAAAATTAATGTCGGTATAATTGGGGGAGGTCAGTTAGGAATGATGATGTTGCAAGAAGCAAATTTTGATATTGCTTCTTACACCGTTTTAGAATCTTCTAGCGATTGTCCTGCAAGTCCCTTTTGCCAAAATTTAATCGTTGGTTCATTAAATAATGCAAGTGCCATTGAGCAATTGGCAGCAGTTTCTGATGTGCTAACATGGGAAATTGAACACATCAATGTTGAAGCGTTGATACAATTAGAAGCAAACGGTAAAAAAATAATTCCCAAGCCTTCTGTATTGAAAATGATTCAAGACAAAGGTGCACAGAAGTTATTTTTTCAAGAAAATAACGTTCCAACCGCACCGTTCGAATTGGTTGATTCCTCTATGTTGAAAGGGGTTGATTATTCAAAATTCCCTCAAGATAAAATTGTTGTTAAAACTAGAACCGGTGGTTATGATGGAAAAGGGGTAAGCATATGCAATAAAACTGATGTGCAAAATGGCAATATTCCATTTGAAGGGTCTGTATTGTTGGAGCAATTTGTAGCGGATGTTTTAGAACTTGCAGTAATTGTTGCAGTTGATCAGCACGGCAAAAAAAGTTCTTTTCCTTCTATAGAAATGTACTTTAATGCCCAAAGTAATTTGGTTGAGTTTTTATATTCTCCCGCACAAATTTCCGTTGATGTTGAAACCAAGGCCCGCCAAATTGCCGAAAATGTAATTGAGGCTTTCCAATCACCTGGTTTGTTTGCAGTTGAATTGTTTTTAACCCAATCTGGTGAAATATTGGTAAATGAAATTGCACCACGCCCACATAACAGTGGTCACCATACCATTGAGGGCTGTGTTACAAGTCAGTTTGCTCAATTAAACCGTATTTTATTAGGACAAGAATTGGGTGACACTACTTTAATGCAACCCAGTGCAATGCTAAACATTGTGGGTCCCGACAATGTTGTTGGTGGGTATCAGTTAGAAAATGAAGAAACGTGGAAACAACAAAATGATGTTTTCATTCACATGTATGGGAAAACAGAAACAAGACCCAACAGAAAATTAGGACATGTTACTGTAATAGCAGAAACTTTTGAAAAATTGATTGAAAGAGCAGAATACGTAAAAGAAAATATGACGATTATACCGTCATAATTTCTTTCTCTTTTGTAGTGAACAAATCGTCAGTTTTTTTGATATAGTTATCAATTATTCTTTGAACGCTTTCTTCACCTGCAGCACATTCGTCTTCACTGGTGCCATCGCTTTTCAATTTCTTGATTCTTTCGTTTGCATCTTTACGTAAATTTCTAATTCCTACTTTAGAATTTTCACATTCAGCTTTAGCACGTTTAACAAGTTCTTTACGACGTTCTTCAGTTACTGGAGGAATGCTAATACGAATAAACTCACCATCGTTTTGCGGTGCAAAACCTAGGTTTGCATTGATAATGGCAGTTTCAATTGGGCGAATCAATGTTTTTTCCCAAGGTTGAATGCTAATTGTACGTGCATCTGGGGTATTCACATTGGCAACCTGCGACAAAGGAGTAGCAGCGCCATAATATTCAACCATTACACCATCAAGCATATCTGGAGATGCTTTTCCGGCGCGTATTCTTGTAAATTCCACAGAAGTATGTGAAAGGTTTTTGTCGAGTTGTTCTTGTAGTTTACTGATAACTTCTTTAACTGTGCTCATAATTCGAATTAATGCAAATTTATTGAAATTGAATGAAAATATTAATAAGCTCTTTCTTTTCGTCCCTCCATGTAATAAACAAAAGCGCGGTTTGCAACTTCTGTTCCTCCAGGAGTTGGGTAGTTTCCGGTGAAATACCAATCGCCTAAATCGTTCGGGCATGCTTGGTGCAATTTTTCAACGGTTTGGAAAAGAATATTAAATTCTGCCTTTAAGCCAACAGGCTTAACCATATCGGCAATTTTTTGTGAAATTTCTTCTTGGGTAAGAGGCTCGTACAATTCCTGAACAATACATTTTTGTTCTGTAGCAGGTTTTTTTAATTCTGCCACAGCCCTAACATAAAGGTCTTGCATCAATGATTCCATTCCCTTGTCTTTCAACAATTCAACGGCTGCCCTAAATGCTGCAAAGTCGCCCATTTTGCTCATGTCAATTCCGTAGCAATCTGGGTAGCGAATTTGGGGTGCAGAACTTACCAAAATAATGCGTTTTGGTTCAAGACGATCAAGGATTCTTAAAATACTGGTTTTCAATGTTGTACCTCGTACAACGCTATCGTCCATAATCACCAAAGTATCTTGCCAAGATTTTACAACGCCATAAGTGATGTCGTAAACATGGCCAACCAGGTCTTCACGATCAGTGTCGTTGGTAATAAATGTACGCATTTTAACATCCTTCACAAGAATTTTTTCACGGCGTGGACGCCAGCTCAAAATTTCTTTTACTTTTTCAGGATTATTTTTTGCATCTATTTTAGAAAGGGCATCAATTTGAATATTCAAACGAATTTCGTGAATACCGTCGATGAGACCATAAAAACTTGTAGAAGCCGTATTTGGCACATAACTAAAAACAGTATCTACCAAGTCATTACCAAGCATTTCCATTACTGGAGTAGCAAGTAAACGTCCTAGTTCTTTGCGTTCTGCGTATATTTCTTGGTCGTTACCACGGCTAAAATAAATACGTTCGAAGCTGCAACTTTTTCTTTCAACGGGCTCATTGATATTGGTTTCAAAATGAGAGCCATCTTTTTTAACGATTAATGCATTTCCAGGACCCAATTCAGAAATTTGTTCTGGGTAAAGGTTAAACGCGGTTTGGATAGCTGCTCTTTCAGAAGCAACAACAACAACTTCGTCGTCTGAGTAATAGTGAGAAGGACGAATTCCGGCAGGATCACGAATAATAAATGCATCACCATGTCCCAACAATCCAATCATGTTATATCCCCCATCAACATTTTTAAAACTGCGTTTTAAGATATTGGGGATAGATATTTCTTCTTTAATTTTATCTGAAATTTCTTTGTTGCTAAATCCTTGAGATTTTAGAATTCCGAACAGACGTTGGTTTTCCTCGTCAATAAAGTGCCCAATTTTTTCAAGCATCAACACGTTGTCGCTTTTTTCTTTGGGTTGTTGGCCAAGTTCAATCAGGTTTTGAAACAACTGTTCTGTATTGGTAATGTTATAGTTACCTGCCAACATTAGGTTGCGGGCCATCCAGTTATTTTGGCGCAAGAAAGGATGAATATTTTCAATTGAATTTCCTCCATAAGTGCCATAACGAAGATGTCCTAGCAACAATTCACCTGCATATGCGTAGTTTTTTCTTAAGAAATCGCCATCAAATTGTTTGTCTTGAGGGATATCCTTTAGCGCAGACGCAACATCATCAAAAATATCGGAAAGTGCGGTTTTGGATGCGCTTCTTTTTCTAGCAAGGTAACGTGCTCCGTAATCAGGATCAAGTTTTACCACTCCAATACCCGCGCCATCTTGGCCTCTATTGAGTTGTTTGGTCATTAGAAACTGCAATTTATGCAGTCCGTACCAGTAGGTACCGTACTTTTCGTAGTAGTACTCGAGGGGTTTTTTCAAGCGAATGAATGCCACCCCACATTCGTGCTTTATTGCGTCACTCATGTGTTTAAGCTGCAAATTTACGATATAAACTTTCAAAATGTGAGTTCTAAAAAAAGAGATTCAATAAAATTGATTATTTTTGTATTAAAGCCAACCCAAATGTTGTCATGAATATTAGAAAACCTTTCAATTTACAAGCGTGGATTTCAGAGAACAAGCATCTTTTGAAACCACCTGTTGCCAATAAAAATATTTATCCTGAAGGATCAGATTACATTGTAATGGTTGTTGGTGGACCAAATGCCAGAAAAGATTATCACTACAACGAAACCGAAGAATTATTTTACCAATTAGAAGGTGAAATTACCATTAAAATTCAAGTGGATGGCAAAAGAGAAGATGTAAAAATGACGGCAGGTGATATGTATTTATTGCCAGCAAAAGTTCCGCATTCTCCGGGTAGAACTGCGGGTAGTGTAGGTTTGGTAATTGAAAGAGTGAGGGAAGGGAAAGGCTTTACCGATGGTTTACTTTGGTTTTGCGATAGCTGTAACCACAAGTTGCATGAAGCTTATTTTGAATTGAAAAATATTGAAACCGATTTCTTAAATCATTTCAATGCGTTTTATGATTCTGAACATTTGAGAACCTGTAAAAACTGTGGAGAGGTTTTGCAAAAACCTTAATTATGTACGAATTTCACGGCGATAAGCGATATTATTTTGACATGACCCACAAGGTAACTGTTGGTCATATTGTACCATTTATTAAAGAGCAATTTCAGTTTCCGAGTGACATGCGCGTGTTGGAAATTGGTTGTGGGGAAGCCGGTGTTTTAAAGGCTTTTACAGATTTAGGATATAAGTGTACCGGAATTGAATTGGAAGAATCTAGATTGGAGTTTGCAAGAGAATTCATGAAAGATGAGTTGGAAAATGGACAAATTCAATTCTTGAATAAAGACATTTACGATGTAAATCCTGAGGTTGACTTGGGTACAAAATTTGACTTGATTATTTTGAAGGATGTGATAGAACACATTCCGAATCAAGAGAAGTTTATGCCACAATTGCATCGTTTTTTAAATAAGGGGGGAGTGGTATTTTTTGCTTTTCCACCATGGCAAATGCCGTATGGTGGTCACCAACAGGTGCTTCCTGGGAAAATGGCTAGCAAAATGCCTTATTATCATTTATTACCGGGTAAACTTTATCCGGCTGTAATGAAAATGTTTGGTGTAAATGAAAGCGGTATAAAAACAATGGAAGAAATTCGTGATACGGGGATTTCTATTGAAAGATTTGAAAAAATTTGTAAAGTTTCAGAATTTTCTGTGGTAAAAAAATCGAGTTATTTATTTAACCCAATTTATGAATATAAGTTTGGAATTAAACCACGAAAACAATTGAATATCATTGCAAATATTCCTTATTTACGCAACTATTTGGTTATGGGAATGTACTATTTGGTAAGGGGTTAAATTACCTTTTTTTTACTTTTACATTGTTATTGTGCATAAAGTTAGGAAAAATAATAGGGATTCGTTAAATTTGCCTATTACCATGATGACAAAAACCTTTAAATCTGGGATCATATTCTTGTTTGCTTTGATGTTCGCATTTAAGGTGAACGCCCAGCCGAAACGTTTTAGGGGCAAACCAATTGAGGTTGGAATTACCCTAGGTGCTTCTAACTATATGGGTGACTTGACCCCATTGGTTGCATTGAATGAAACCCATCCAATGGGTGGTATTATTTGTCGTTTTAATTATTCAGACTTTTTGACTTTGCGCGGAAATGCAGTGTTTGGTCAAATTAGTGGAAATGATCAAAACTATAGCGACATTGCCTCTTATCACAAAAGAAACTTAAGTTTCAAAAGCAATATTATGGAATTCAGTGGAACACTAGAATGGAATATTTTGGGTTTCGGTGAAACACAAAGAACCAATCCTGGTTCTCCATTTTTGTTTGTGGGTGTTGGTGTTTTCAAATTTAATCCAATGGCACAATTTCATTACATCGATGGTTTGTACGATCCAGCAGAATATGGAAATTTGGCCGTGTATGATAAAAAATGGATTGAATTACAACCATTAAGCACAGAAGGGCAAGAAACAACAAAATACAATAGTCGCAAAAGATATTCTTTGACTCAAGTATCAATTCCAATTGGTGTTGGGTATAAAAAACAATTTAGTGAAACTTGGGCTTGGGGTGTTGAATTTGGAATGCGCAAAACATTTACCGATTACTTAGATGATGTGAGTTTAACTTATGTTGATCCTCAAATTACAACCGGTGCAAATACTGGTCTAAGCTCTGCGTTGGCAGATAGAACTCCAGAATTACAAGATCCATCTTTAGGTATTAACGATGTTGGAACAAACGAAACGTTAGGTGCTGCGCGTGGTGATGCATCACAAAATAAAGATTGGTATATGTTTTTTAACTTTACATTGACAAGGAAGATAGTGGGTGGAAAGCAGACTTGTTTTCAATTTTAATCCTGTTACCAAAAGATTTTTGATAATGTGCGCTGCTTTTGTGGCGCATTTTCATGTTTATGGCCAAAAGTATTTTTCTGGAAGAAATGAGTTTGGTGTTGTTTATGGTGTAAGTAATTATTACGGTGATTTATCACAAGGTCAAAACTTAAAACAGTTTCATCCGTCTTATGGTGTCTATCAACGTTATAATTTGAGCAGCTACTTTTCTTTACGCAACCAATTGAGTTATTTGAAAATTTCGGGCACTACCGAAGGGAATATCAATTATCAGGTGCAAAATTTAAATTTCAAAACCGATATTTATGAGTTTGCAAGTATGTTATCTTTTGATTTCCATTCGTTTGGAACAAACATTAGAAATGGAAGTGAAACTCCTTATGCCGTAATTGGTTTGTCTGCCTTTTATTTTGATCCAACACGACTAGAAAATAGCGATATCGATTTACGCGTAATGAATACAGAAAACCGTTCTGCTACTTACAGTCCCTTGCAATTGGCTGTGCCAATTGGCATTGGATATAAAACCATGAGTTCTGTAAGAAGACATAGAGGAGCATGGGTTTTTGGTGTTGAGGCAATTTGGCGGAAAACATTCATTGATTTTCTTGATGATGTTGATGCGGTGTATCCTGATTATAATACCATGAAAACCGATAAAGGAATTGGAAATGCACAATATAGCCAAGCACAAACATTAAATGGAGGAAAAGCTTTTAAAGCTGGAACCTTTCGTGGTGATGTTCATCTAAAAGACTGGTATTATTTCTACGGATTTAACCTATCTTACCGTTTTACACCCTTTATTTGCAGATAATTTCAATTTCAGTGGAACAAATTATAAATTACCCCCAAATTCAAGTCAATAGAATTCCTAAACATGTTGCTATAATAATGGATGGCAACGGTCGTTGGGCCAAAAAACAAGGCCTAATGAGAATTTTTGGGCATAGAAGAGGGGTGGATGCTGTAAGAGATGCAATTGAATTTGCGGCAGAAGTGGGAATTCAATATGTAACCATGTACGCTTTTTCTACAGAAAACTGGAATAGACCAGCCATTGAAGTGAATGCACTTATGCAATTGTTGGTTGATTCAATTGAAAAAGAATTACCCGCTCTTATGAAGAACGGAATCCGATTGAAAACTTTGGGTAATATTGCTGAGCTGCCAGGTAATTGTGCGGCTCAATTAAAAAAAGCTGAAGAGTTGACCAAAGACAATGCAAAAACCACATTGGTTTTGGCCTTGAGCTATAGTGGACGTTGGGATATTATTGAAGCAATGAAAAAAATAGGCAATGACATAAAAGAAGGTAAAATTCAGCCAAATGAGGTTGATGATTCTGTTGTGAGTGCTGCCTTAAATACCGCGCAATATCCTGATCCAGATTTATTGATTCGTACCAGTGGTGAACAACGCATTAGTAATTTCCTATTATGGGAAATTGCATATTCTGAAGTATACTTCACTAATGTGCTGTGGCCTGACTTTACAAAAAACCATTTTTTAGACGCTATTTTAGATTATCAAAGTCGTGAAAGACGATTTGGAAAAACTACAGAGCAAATTACAAAATAATTCATGAGGATACTCTTTTTAATATTGTGTTTAAGTATTGCAGGTTTGGGATATTCTCAGATAAACGATAGTGCCTTCCAAAGTGCACCTTCTGTTGAGTATAATTTCATTGAACCAGCGGTTTATAAAATCAAAAACATTCAAGTAGCAGAAGTAAATGGCAAGCAAGTTCAAAAAGCCATGGTCATTTTATACTCTGGTTTGTCAATTGGTCAGGAAATTAAAGTTCCGGGAAATGATATCTCTAAGGCTATAGAAAATATTTGGCGTCAAGATTACTTCAGTGATGTTCAAGTGTATTTTCAAAACGTTGGTGGAAACAATGTCATTGTGCAATTCATTGTGCAAGAACAGCCCCGTTTGAATGGACATCGATTTAACAATGTTTCGAATTCCCAATCGAAAACTTTAAAAGACGAAATTGGTTTGAAAAGGGGAATGTATATTACTCCCAACTTGGTTAACCGTTCGGTTCAAAAAATTGAAAAGTATTACCAAGACAAAGGCTTTTACAACGTAGGAGTAAAGGTTGTTCGTTTGCCTGCAAAGAACAAAGATGGAAAACCTATGGTTGGGTTTGAAAACTTTGATTTTGAAATCACAAAAGGTCCAAAAGTAAAGGTTTATGATTTTGATTTTGAGGGAAATTATGCCATTTCTGACAAGGATTTGCGCGCGTCTATCAAGAAAATTAAACGTTCTTACCTAAAATGGAACATTTTTGGAAGCTCTAAATTTACTGAGTCTCAATTTGAAGAAGAAAAGTCAAACCTTATTCAACAATATCATGCAAAAGGTTATAGAGATGCAAGAATATTATCAGACAGCATTTCTATGTTTCGCAGCGATAGAATTATAGTCCATATAAAATTAGTTGAGGGAAATTTATATCGCTTTAGAAATATTTCTTGGAAAGGAAATGTGAAGTATAGAACATCTTTATTAGATACCCTTCTAGGAATTAAGAACGGTGATATTTTTAATCAATCTCTTCTCGATGAACGTTTGTTTAGCAATCCAGGTGGTTTTGATATCCAAAGTTTGTACATGGACGCTGGTTATTTGTTTTTTAATATGATGCCAGTTGAAGTGGGTGTTTCTAATGACAGTATTGATTTAGAAGTAAGAATTTCTGAAGGACCACAAGCAGTAATTGGACATGTAACATGGTCTGGAAATACCAAAACAACGGACAGGGTAATTTTAAGAGAATTACGCACAAAACCAGGAAACACCTTTTCTAGAACAGATATTCAGCGTACCATGCGCGATTTGGCAGCAATTGGTTTGTTCGATCCGGAACAAATGAAAGTTGATCCAAAACCAAATGCATCAGATGGAACAGTTGATATTGCATATAAATTGGTAGAAAAACCTTCAGATCAAATAGAATTGTCTGGTGGTTGGGGTGGTAATGGTTACAGCACCACGCCTACTTTGATAGGAACTGCCGGTGTTGTTCTAAATAATTTTAGTGCTAGAAAATTGTTTCATCCTAAGTTGTGGAACCCTGTTCCAGTGGGTGATGGCCAAAAATTATCTTTAAGGGCACAAAGTAATGGCGCAAATTATCAGGGTTATACATTCTCATTCACAGAGCCTTGGTTGGGTGGACATAAACCAAATTCATTATCGGTTTCTATCTTCCATACTGTAAATAGCTTCGATTATCGCCAAACATCAGATCCATTACACAAAGCATTTTTCAATACAGGTATGAATGTGAGTTTGGGTAAAAGATTGAAATGGCCAGATGACTTTTTTAATATTCAATATTTATTTAGTTTCCAGCAATACAGAATGCAAAATATGGATGGTGCTTACTATGGTTTTCCAACAGGTTTCCAAGGAATTTCTTATAATCCATCTTTGCAAATTACTATTTCTAGAAACTCTGTAAGTGATCCAATTTACCCAACTTCTGGAAGTAACTTTACCACATCGGTACAAGGTACACCGCCATTAAGCTTTTTCAATAATAAAGACTATACCAAAATGCCATTGACTGAAAAGTACAAATGGGCGGAATTTTATAAGTTCAAGTTTGATGCGGAATGGTATACGCCAATTTATAAGAAGTTGGTATTAATGTGTAAAACCAGATTCGGATTTTTAGGGTATTACAATCCTAAAATTGGACCTACTTTCTTCGAAAGATTCCAAGTAGGTGGTGCCGGTATTTTTGGTTACAACATTGCAGCAACTGAAATTATTTCCCAACGTGGTTACGACAATTACACAATTTCACAAACTGCAATGGGTGGTTCTGCAGGTGCTCCAATTTTCAATAAATTTACCATGGAGTTGCGTCAAGCAATTACAACGGGTCAAACCGCAACTGTTTATGGTTTGGCATTTATAGAAGCTGGTGACGCTTGGTCTAGCATAGAAAAATATAATCCTTTCCAATTAAAGCGTTCTGCAGGAGTTGGTATCCGATTGTTTATGCCAATGTTTGGACTTATTGGTTTAGACTACGCTTGGGGCTTCGATTACAAAGATGTTCCTAAGAGCGGTCAACCTACACAAGTTCACTTCTTTATTGGACAACAATTTTAATCTGAAAATATTTAATCATAAAAAAATCCCTCAAGGTTACTTGAGGGATTTTTTGTTTAATTAAATTTATAAATCTTACAAATCGAATTTGATACCCTGTGCCAATGGCAAGGTTTTTCCATAATTAATGGTATTGGTTTGACGTCTCATGTAGGCCTTCCATGCGTCTGATCCGCTTTCGCGGCCACCGCCAGTTTCCTTTTCACCGCCAAATGCACCGCCAATTTCAGCACCCGATGTACCAATGTTTACATTGGCAATACCACAGTCTGATCCAACTGCCGATAAGAAGGTTTCAGCTTCTTGAAGGTTGTCTGTGAATATGGCACTTGATAAACCTTGTTTTACCCCGTTTTGAATGGCAATGGCTTCTTCAAGCGTTGAATATTTTAACAAATATAAAATAGGTGCAAACGTTTCATCTTGGATAATTTGATAATTTGGTTGACCTTCACAAATGGTAGGTGCAACATAGCAACCAGACTCAAACCCTTGTCCCTCAAAAACCGCATTACCACAAAGTACGCTACCACCTTCAGTTTGTAGTTTGGTAATTGCATTTAAGTAGTTTGTAACTGCATCTTTGTCAATCAATGGACCCACATGGTTGTTCGCATCCAGAGGATTTCCAATGCGCAATTGACCATAGGCCTTCACCAATTTTTCTTTGAATGCTTCATAAATGGATTCGTGAATAATCAATCTTCTGGTGGTTGTACAACGCTGACCAGCTGTACCCACGGCGCCAAACAACACCGCAATTAAGGTAATGTCTAAATTGGCATGCTCAGAAACAATGATGGCATTGTTGCCACCTAATTCCAATATTGTTTTACCCAATCGCGCACCAACAATTTCACCCACTTTTTTACCCATTCGGGTACTTCCAGTTGCACTAATCAACGGAATATTGCGATCGTTGGTTAACCATTCGCCAACTTTACTTCCTCCTTGAATAACGCAAAATAATCCCTCAGGAATTTGATTTTCTTTTAACACATCGGCTAAAATATTCTGCACTGCTTGCGCAGTTGCAGGTGTTTTCTCACTTGGTTTCCAAATAGAAGCATTGCCACATATAGCAGCAATCATGGCATTCCAACTCCAAACTGCCAC
>CANFVI010000016.1 GCA_947450405.1 Flavobacteriales bacterium | reverse complement strand
TGTACTCTTCCAAAATATCAGTGAAATTGCCCAACTTGGGCTGCCAGAAAACGTTGTAAAATATTTTCAAACTTTATTTAATGATGATAAATACGGGTATGATTATTTTGGTTTTGAGGGACATTTTTATTTGGTAAAATTGGGTAAATTAACCGGGAATGCCGAAGCGGAAAGGCTTCGTGTTGAAGGTTCAAGAATTGCGAAATCTGCTGCTGATTTGAAATTAGCAAGTTTGCAAGTGATATACAACGGCTTACAAACTGATGAAGCATTTTTCTTGGCTGAGGGATTTTTATTGAGCCAATATCAATATAACCGATTTAAAAAATCAGCAGTTTCATCAACTCAATTGCCATTGTTAGAATTAAATGTTGCAGAAAATGCACGTTTCGAAACATTGAAACTGATTGTTCAAAGTGTTTTTAAAGCGAGAGATTTGGTAAATGAACCATCAAATACACTCACTGCCACTGCTTTGGCAAATGCTTTTGAAACTTTGGGTAAAGAAGCAGGATTTGATACTGAAATATTAGGCAAAGCCCAAATTGAAAGTCAAAAAATGGGAGGTTTAATAGCTGTAAACAAAGGCAGTCAAGAACCACCGTCTTTTACAATTATGAATTACAAGCCTGCAAACGCAGTAAATTCTCAACCTTATGTTTTGGTAGGGAAGGGCGTTGTGTTTGATACAGGCGGATTGAGTTTGAAACCCACTCCCAATAGCATGGATTTTATGAAATGCGATATGGCTGGATCAGCAGTGGTTGGTGCTGTTATGTATGGAGTAGCTAAATTGAACTTGCCAGTTTGGGTTATGGGACTAGTTCCTGCTACCGACAACAGACCTGGTGAAAATGCAATTTGCCCAGGTGATGTTATCACAACTTTAGATGGCACAACAGTTGAGGTTTTGAATACAGATGCTGAGGGAAGATTAATATTGTGCGATGCATTGTCGTTTGCTAAAAAATATGATCCATCTTTGGTTATAGATTTTGCAACATTAACAGGAGCAGCAGCCGGAGCTTTAAGTAGTTATGGTTGTGCTGTAATGGGAACCGCTGCCGATTCAATAAAAAATGATATTAAAGAAAGCGGAGAATTGGTATACGAGCGTATGGCTGAATTTCCACTATGGCCTGAATTTGGTGATGAAATGAAGGGTGAAATAAGTGATTTGAAAAATCTAGGTAAAGGCGCTGGTGGTGCTCAATCTGCAGCCATGTTTTTAAAACATTTTACTGCATACCAATGGTTGCATTTTGATATTGCAGGTACTTCTTTTGCACATGCTCCAAAAGGGTATATTGGTCAAGGTGGAACTGGCTTTGGTGTTAGAATGATGTTGAATTATTTCGTGAAAAAATACAATGGAAAATAAGTTGATTAAAGTAGGAATCACCCAAGGTGATCCAAATGGAATAGGAATGGAGTTAATTTTGAAGACTTTCGCAGAAGAGAGTATTTATAAATATTGTATTCCTGTTTTGTATGCATCTCCCAAAACTTTTACTTTTTATAAAAAGGCACTGGGAATGGAAAATCCAATGTATCATTTGGTGAAATCTGCCGAACAAGCCGTTACTGGTAAATTGAACTTGGTGATTTCAAGTGATGAAACTATCGAAATTCAAATGGGTGTAGCAAGTGAGGTTGCAGGAAAAGAAGCTCTCAAAGCGTTGGATGCTGCTTTGAACGATTTGCATCATTTAGACGCATTGGTTACCGCGCCACTAGATAAATCAACAGTTGCTCCTCACTCTAAAAATTTCACAGGACATACAGGTTATATTGCCAACTATTTGAAAGCAGATAATCATGCTATGTTTTTGGTAAGTGACGATATACGCGTTGCCTTGGCAACTGAACATATACCAGTTACTGAATTGGGAAAAGCATTAACATCAGATGTAATTATTAATAAACTACATGTGATGTTTAATTCACTTCGTGAAGACTTTGGAATCACCAAACCGAGAATTGCTGTGTTGGGATTAAATCCACATGCAGGCGATAATGGTTTGCTTGGCAAAGAAGAACAAACAATTATTCAACCTGCAATTAAAACTGTTTTTGATCAAGGAAAATTGGTTTATGGACCATATTCTGCCGACAGTTTCTTCGGAAGTGGTCAATACAAAACTTTTGATGCAGTTTTGGCAATGTACCACGATCAAGGATTGATTCCTTTTAAAACGTTTGCGTTTTATGACGGTGTTAATTTCACAGCAGGACTTCCAGTTGTAAGAACAAGTCCAGATCATGGAACTGCATATTCGTTGGTGGGAAAAGGAACTGCAGAAACTTTAAGTTTCAGAGCAGCAATTTTTGATGCAATCAAAATTGTAAAAAATCGTTTGCAACACGTTGAAGATTATAAAAATCCATTGCCATACGCCGAATTACGCAGAGAAAGGTTTAGAATTGATTTCTAAGGAATTCAAAGGCTTATAAGTGTTTATAAAAGATTATAAGCGTTTATAAAGGTTTTTCGAGTAACAATCTGTCTAATCTGTCTAACCTGTCTAACCTGTCTAACCCTAATTGGCTTTCAGCCAATTAGTAATTGCCTCTAACACTTCTGGTGAAAAACTCTCTTGATTGTCAAAGTATTCATTGACATTTCCCGTTTTGCAATGTTGCATAAGATGGTTGTGGTTTTCGAAAATTTCTATTTGAATATTTCTGCCAACTGTTTGGAGCATCTTAACCACATCTTCACTTTGGGTATATGAAATTTGTTGGTCTAATTTTCCTTGCAAAACCAAAATCGGAATCCTTAATTGAACAAGTTCTGCAGATGGTATTACTTTGAAAAAATTAAACATCCAAGGATTGGTAAAAAGTGCTGTGTATTGAGCATTTAAAACTGTTAAAAATTTATCTTTATATGATTTTTCAAAATAAGAAATTACTTTTTTCTTGATTTTATCTGTTCCATAAATCGAATTGGTTTTCCATTCGTTATAGCAAAAACGGATGATGGTTGCAGAAATCGAATCATTTGGAATCTCTCGTTCATTGCATAGTTTAGAAAGCAATAATTTGTGTAATCCAATGTAATTTTCAATGATCAATGAGTCAACACCCCCGTTTTTCAGAGCCCAATAATTTTGATACGTATTGGTTTCAGACCATGTTGCCAACATGGGTGCCAATCCAATGATTCCAGCAACAGAAGGATTTTTCTTTGCAACACCCGTTGCAATACTGCCACCTTCTGAATGTCCCACCAAGTAAATTTCACTCATATTTACCATAGGTTGCGCCACTAAGAATTTGAAATAAGCATCTCCATCTTCAATTAGGTCTTCGGTAGTGTATTTTAATTTATCAGGACTGGCTTTTGTGAATCCGGCTCCTCTGTCGTCAACCCTTAAAACTGCATATCCAGCCTTTGTGAGGTAGTCTGCAATCACTGCAAATGGTTTGTGGTTGCCAATGCTTTCGTCTCTGTCTTGGGCGCCACTTCCAGTAAACAATATGAGGGAAGGAAATTTTTGACCAGAATCAGTAGAATTAGGATAGGTTATGGTTCCTGAAAACTTAATTTTCCCATCTTGATTGGAAAATGAAACTTGCTTTGATTTGTATGGAAAGGGAGCAATGGGAGTTTGAGGTTTTGTATTGTTAATAACCCCATAAGACTTAATTAAAGTCAATGGAATTAATTTGCCTCGTTGTTTGAATGTTCCCGTAATTTTATTCGTGTCGGTAATTTTTCCCTCAAAATAAATTCCCAATTTGCCATCAACTAAGGTTAGTTTTTTCTTTTTAAAGTTGGTTTCATCAAAAGGATGGTTTTTTAAATTCTGCATTGGCACATCCATTCGTGTTTGGTATATGGTTTCATTGTCGCCAATTGACAAAGTTTTTATGTTGAAATATAAATCAAGGTTGAATGAGCCCGTTTCAAGTTTTCCATACCAGCGTCCAAGAATGGCGTTAGATTGGGCCGTTGCTGAATTAAATAAAATTAATAAAATGTAGATAAACACGAAACGCTTTTTCATGCCGCAAAAATCATTGATTTTAGTCAATATTTTATAAATTACAACTGAAATCTTAAAAACTGAAATTAATCATTCTGCAGAATTAAAAAACAATTTTCATTGTGTCATTGTCGTAATGTGTTCTTTCTTCAAAAGTTTGTTTTGAAAAAGGCTTACCATAATCACCCTGTATCACATCTTTTTTGTGTACAAAATAGAAAAATTGAATGCTTATTATGCATTGTAAGACAATGACCAAATAAACCATTTTCAAGTTGATTTTAGACAATAACAAGGTGAATAATATTTGAATCATTGGAAAAGCCACAATAAAATAATGATCTCTGACAGGAATTCCCGAAAGAGTGAATAAAATAAATGGAAGAAACATATATGCCAAGAATATGAATTTCGATTCTCTATCTAACCAAACGATGTTACGGATTTCTTTTTTTACAAATACCAAGATTAAAACGTACAAGAAAATAAGGGCTGTAATGAGCAATGCAGCAAACATGATATAGCTTGGGAATCCCCAAATTGGTTCTTTGAAAAACTCTTTCATATCGTGACCCAATGAATAAAAAACATTGATACCAACTGTGTCGGAAACAAAACGAATTAAATATTCAAGTTTAATAATTCCCAATAAACTTGCCGAAGAAGTCTTGCTATTATGAAGCACGTACAAAACCCAAGGAATTGAAGGCAATATGCCCAAAACACAAGTGCCTACGAATTTGTAAATCCAAAATTGTGCTTTTTTAATTCCGCCATCGTACCAAATAGCGGCAAAGAACATTCCTGCTGCCAAATAAAATCCTGACATATGGACTTGTCCGGCCAAACACAACGATAGTGCCCAAACTACAACTCCTAATAAATGCCTTCTGTTTACAAATCCCCAAAAAGAAAAACAAGTAAAAAATGGCAATAAATCTTGTGCCCAAATTTTACGGCTGTATACAATATGCAAAACATGGGTTGATGCCAAAATGATACCAAGCAATAGTATGTTGTTCCATTTGGGATTCCACGATTTTAGTGAATAATAAAATACAAAAATTGCGAGGATATTTAAAAGAGAAACGCCCAAAACCATGTCTACCGGACCAATATTTAAATATTGCATAGCAATAAATGGCCAAGTACTTACTCCGGTATTTACAATACCACCGCCGCTCATTACACCAACTTCTGGCAATACATTTTTGTGCGACCAATCAAGGCTGTGGATCCACATCCATTTTTCGTCCCATTTCCATTCCATGTCGCCTAAAAATAATAAACGCAACACAATGGCAACCAAAATGCCGAAAATAATGATGCTTAATTGTATCTTGGTATATTTCATTTTTGAATTAGTTTTTGTTGTTTAAAATTAAGATAGGGTATACGTTACCGCTTGTTCAACAATTTGAATGTCGTTAAATCCTGCATTCAATAGATGTGATTTGAAAGCCCCAAGGGTGTCTTCTTCACCATGCACCAAAAATATTTTTTTTACTAATTGAGCATTTTGGCAAGATAGATATTGAACCATTTCTTTCCAATCGGCATGGGCACTAAAGTTATTCATTCGGTGTATTTCTGCAAATACTTGATATTCTTCACCGAAAATCTTCACTTGTTGTTTTCCTGATGTTAATTGACCAGCCAAACTAAATGGCGTTGCATAACCAACTATCAAAATAGCATTTAGGGGGTTTTCAATGTTATTTGCAATGTGGTGTTTAATTCTTCCCGCCTCTGCCATGCCACTCGCCGAAATAATAATTGCAGCCGAGTTGATGTCGTTGATTGCTTTCGAGTCTTCAACTTTGCTCACATAATGCAAATTTGGAAACGAAAAGGGGTCTCCATCTTTGGTAATGTATTCTAATATAGTAGGGTTAAACTGATCTCTGTGCAATTCCATGATTTGTGTGGCTTTAATACTCAAAGGACTATCAACATAAACAGGGATATGTGGTAGCTTTTTTTCAAAAGCCAATTGATCCAAGATATAAATGATTTCTTGGGTTCTATCTATTGAAAACGCGGGAATGATGATTTTTCCATGCTTCTCAACGCAAATTTTCTGAATCAAATTGAGGAAAGTCTCTTTTGCATCTGCGGCAGCCTCATGCAAACGATCTCCGTAAGTGCTTTCAGAAACAATATAATCAGACTGAGGAAATGGAAACGGACCAGCCAAAATTTGATCATCGGGTCTGCCAATGTCACCGGTAAACGTTAGTGTAATGTTTTTGTTTTCATGCGATTGTAATTTCAAATGAATCGCAGAACTCCCTATAATATGTGCGTTGGGTATGAGTTTTACAACTGTATTTGAACCAACTTGGAATTCTTCATTGTCTTGGATTACTTGAAATTTCGCAAGTGCTTTTTCAGCATCAGCCATTTCATACAATGCATCAATAGGCTCAAGGTTTTTCTCTAACCTTCGGCGGTTTACCCGCTTCAAGTCAGATTCTTGAATATGTGCACTGTCGGCAAGCATTATTTCGCACAAATCTCTGGTTGCTGAATTGCTATATATGATACCATTAAAACCGTCTTTCACCAATTTTGGTAATAATCCAGTATGATCTATGTGTGCATGAGAAAGTATCACAAAATTAATGTCGGTAGGATTAAATCCCCAATTTCTATTCAATTCTTGGCCTTCTTTACCTTCTCCTTGGAACAAACCACAATCTAGTAGGATGTTTTCTCCAAACATTGTAGTGATCAAGTGTTTTGATCCAGTTACTCTGCCAGCTGCGCCGTAACTTGTTAGGGTAGGGAAATTTTGCATTATTACAAAAATACTGCGATTCACCTCAAAAGCAATAAACTATTAATTGCAGAAATCACAAAACGTTTAAAACGGTTAAATTGAAAAGTGCTATTTATTAAGCTGCACAATTGAGTCTAAATAGACTGTGCATTTTTTATAGGCGGTAAACGAAATATGGTCTCCGTCTGGAAGGAAATCGGTTTTATTTAAAAGGAAATGCGACATGTCTATTACCTCGAGATCACGTGTATTTTGCTCATAAATTTGCTTGTAATTTTGAGGAATATTTTCGTAGTAACTTTCATAAACGGGTGTGTTTATAACAATCAATCGAATGTTATTGTCGCGGCAATAGTATTTTATTACGTTCAAATATTGAATTTGTTCTTTGCTAAAAGGTTGCAAATCACCATTTTTAAGATAAAATTGTTGCTTGATTCTTTGTTGTGACTTTTTAATACTCACTTGACTTTTAAAGGGGTAGCTAAAATGTCCCTCAATAAAATTATTTTCACTTATTATTGATTTCCAAGCAAGTTTGAATTGCTTTTTAAACAAGAAATGCAAATTCAAAAAGTGGTATTCATTGAACATTTGCATGGGTTTGGGTGTGATTACAAAATAACGAGGCAAAACTTCCATTTCATTGGTAAGATATTCGTTAAAATAACCACTAAATGAATGGTGCGAAAGACCTAAGTAAATGGTTTTGAGTTTCTTGTATTTGTTTAATGCCAAAATTTTATAATACGTATATTTTAGTCCCTCCGAATAGCACCCCAAATTATTTGCGTTTTTATATAAGTATTCAATTCTTGAATCTCCTAAAAAAACGGTTTTGTAAACGTATTTAAATGGGTGTTTTTGGTAATATTTAAAAATCGCAAAAAACGAAATTGACACAGTAACAAATACAATGATTATGTATTTGGTGAATTTCCTAAGAAAACGATTCAATGGAATTGAGAATTAAAACTGAAAGTAAATAAAGCTTGATTTTGTGCCGAAGAAAAATAAAACAAATAAACCAATGATCACATAAAGGAGCCATCGTAGTACATTCATTTTTACTGTGGTGAAAAGTTCACGTTCGTTTCTTCTAAAAATCCAGTCAAAAACCACCATCGGAATTACGTAATATATAACCGATTGCAATGCCAATGGGTCTGAATGTCCGCCAGGCAAGTTTAGAAATTGCGAAGGATTTTGAATGGTGTTTGATATAATTTTCTTGATATAACCAATTGCTTTTGAAATGTTTTCGGCCCTGAAGAAAATCCAGGCAAGCGTAACAAATAAAAAGGTAGAAATCATTTGAAATGTTTCTTTTATTGAGGGATACCAGTTGTTTTCTGCAACTACGTTGGTCACAAATTTCCTATTTCGGTTAAGTAACAATAATGGCAAAAATCCTAAGGCATGGATGAATCCCCACGCAATAAAGTTCCAACTCGCACCATGCCAAAAACCACTCACCAAGAAGATGATAAATGTATTTCTGATGGATATGAGTTTTCCAAGTTTTGATCCACCCAAAGGAATGTATAAATAATCTCTAAACCAAGAGGAAAGAGAAATGTGCCAGCGGCGCCAAAAT
Source organism: Flavobacteriales bacterium (assembly GCA_947450405.1). Taxonomy (GTDB): domain Bacteria; phylum Bacteroidota; class Bacteroidia; order NS11-12g; family UBA955; genus VMCP01. The sequence continues at coordinate 11,136 of CANFVI010000016.1, read as the reverse complement.
TCGGCAATGTCGCGAGAGAAATATGGGAATTTGAAATTGCTCAACAACTCAAATCCAAACAGTTTAGCCGTTCCTAATGCAATGTCTGAATACCCACTAAAATCCCCATAAATTTGGAAACTAAATGCAAATGCTCCAATGATTAAAGTGTAGGCATCTTGATTGGTATAATTCGCATAAATGGCGTTTACAATTATTGCGAGGCTATCGGCAATAACCACTTTTTTGAACATCCCCCAAAGGATTAAACGCAAGCCCTGAACTGATTGATTGTAATTGAATTTTCGGGTTTTTTGAATTTGCGGCAGCAAATGATTTGCTCTTTCAATTGGACCTGCTACCAAAAGAGGGAAAAAGCTCACAAAAACGGCGTAATCGATAAAGTTCGTTACGGGTTTTTGCTGTTTTTTGTATACGTCAAAAACATACGACAATCCATGAAATGTATAAAATGAAATGCCAATGGGAAGTGCAAGTTTTAAAATTGGCAGGGAAGTATGAACGCCCAAAGAATTGAATGCCATTTGGAATTGCTCCACAAAGAAGTTGTAATATTTGTAAACTCCAAGAATCCCTAAATTGATAAATACCCCAATTCGCAAAGACCATTTGGCTGTCTTTTCATTTTCTGAAGCAACCAAGAAAACCAAAAAGTAATCTAATAATGTGTTTCCAAATAGCAATAATAAAAATGGCCAGCTCCACCATCCATAAAAGAGGTAACTCGCTATTAATACAAGTCCATTTTGTAGATTTAATGATTTATTTGCCAGAAACCAATAAATGCTAAAAACGATTGGCAGAAATATTAAAAATTCGAATGAGTTAAATAACACAGCGCAAATATATTAAAAAGCCACAGTACATTTATTTAGAAATTGACTTATTGCGGTACAATCGGCCTACAGATTGTTCAGTTAAATGAAATCCATCCACAAAATTAGAATCGGTTAAATTTAAGTAGGAGGGATTAAAGCTGCCAATGATATTGATTTTGGTGTTGAATTCTTTTCGAATCATCTTCTCCAAAACCGATAAGTTTTTTACGCGGATATCGGATTTTCTTTCTTTAAATAATGAGGGATGAAAGGGACTTAGAACAATACAAACAGCGGCATTGCTAATTTCTGACTCAATGAGATTTTTGGTTTTGTTGAATAATACTGTATCAATCGCGTAGAACTTTTTTAACAAATAGAGGTCTTTACAAAATGTTGTAATTCGGCCTTTTCGTTTGTTTGGTCCCAAACTAATTTGCTTGATGCTGCCATCAGTGAATTTTATGAAATTGTTTGTATTTTCAACGTCAGAAAAGTTTGCAAAATAAAATGTATGTTCTTTGGTTGATAAGGCATATTGAATGTCTTTTTTTGAATAATTAAACGTAAAAACATCTTTTAAAAAGAGTTTGAAAATCTCAAAATTGTTGAATTGTATTTGCCTGTTTTCAACGGAAGCGCAAACCGTCCAAGGATTGATGTCGAAAACTAAGGTGTCGTAATGAATGTTGTTGGCTTTCACCGATTGATAAACGTATTGAATATCGTAGAAGTTTGCGCCACTCATGCCAAGGTTCAACGCGTTTTTGATTTGGGTATATTTGCCAAGTTGCATAATCCGCGAGGAACCAATGAAAACGGTATTGAAATGCTGGTTTTTATGGAAAACAATATTTTCATAAACAGCCCTTCTGTCTTCGCACATTTCATCTTTTTGAACCAAGTTGTTTTGGTTGAAGGCTTGCACAAATTTTTTGGCGGTAAAATCGGTTATTAAGTTGTGTTTTGTTGCAAAATAGAAATAAAGAGAAATCACCAAAAAGATGCTCAAGTAGAGTGCTGTATTTATTACAAAACGTTTCAAAATACAATAATTGTATTAAATCAAAAAAGTCATCATTGCTGATGACTTTTTGATTTTGTGTAGCGAAAGGGGGAATTGAACCCCCGACCTCAGGGTTATGAATCCTGCGCTCTAACCACCTGAGCTACCTCGCTAATTAGGGGATGCAAAGATAATTATTTTCTGCACTTTTTCCAAAAGATTTTTTATAAAAAAAGTACAATCAAATTATTTGATTAGAACTCTTTCTACAGAATCAAAAACAACTTGAGAATCAATGTCTTCCATACATGTGATTCCGGTTTTACATTGTCCTAAATAAAAGCACTGACAAGTTTTTGGGGGTTGAACAATTTCTCCTTTGTTGAATAAATCGAATTCATGGGGGTTGAAAATATTGTTCATTAGCACTATTTTTTTACCTAAACCCAAAGTCAAATGCATGCCCATTGTTACTTGTGTAACAACCAAATCGCAATGGTCAATTAAATTGATGAATTTATTGAGTGGGAAATTCCCAAAGTAGGCAGCACCACTTTTTGCTTGGATTTCTAAATTTCGCTCATGCTCTTGTGCGCCACCCAAGAGTAGCGGAAAATATCCTGCTGCTTTTATTTTTACTACCAGTTCTACCCATTTGTCAATACTCCATAAACGTGTCGTCCATCTGTCGCCACAGCCTGTGTTTAAACCAATCACTTTTTTATCTTGAGGCAAATCCCAAGAAAATCCTTTATCAGAATGGTTGTCAAGTAAATATGGTTCGCTATTGTATTCTAATCCACACAGTTCAAAAATTTCGGTACAGTAATTTTTGGTATTTGCTTGGCTCACATCGTCGAACAATCCGGTGCTGAATTTATGGTTGGCCAATTCATTAACGGGTTGAGAGGCTCCGTCCTTCAATATGTAGCCATATTTTTCTTTGGCATTTACCATTTTCAACAAAGCACTTGCTTCTTTTTCTTTGTCTAAGTTGATTGCGATATCCCAGTCTGTATTTTGTGCGTACAAAATAGCTTCAACACCCAATTTATAGATTTCATGGATCTCATTTTTTGGCAAAATGTCAGGAAATAAAGTAATCCATGTAAATTTGGCAGAAGGAAAAAGTTTTTTATATCGGGTAACTAAGGGTGTTGTTCGAATTACATCGCCCATGGCACCTAATTTTATGATTAATATTTTCTTTTCAATTGGGGTATAAACTGGGCAGTTTTCGCAGTGAAAGCCTTGTTGTTTATGGGGCTTGCAAGGAATATGGCCCAAAAAGTGAAGGCAATCGGATTTGTAAATCATAATGCGAAAATAGTTTTTTTAATAAAAATACACACTATCAGTAACATTTTAGGCATATAATTTGTCTATATTAGTACAGAATTTGAAATACTTCAGGTCAAAAATAAAAATTTTCGCATTTTTTGTTGTGATTTTCATAACACAATTTGCAAATGCATCCCATCTGGTGGGTGGTTTTTTGACATATCGTTGGCTTGGATCAAATGGTTCAATTACGCAGTATCGGGTGAATATGTATGCTTACCGAGATTGCTCTAAAGACGGAACTGCTGACCCCAAACCTTTTGACCCTACCATTACACTTTGTGTTTATAATTCAGACAAAAGTTTATATAACAGTTACGACGTTAACCTTCTGAGTAAGAAAAAAGTAAATCCTGTAGGAAATACAAATTGTCCTGAGGTTGCTTCCGCTTGTTTAGAACAAGGATTATATGAAGTTGTACTATCATTGCCGGTAAGTTCAAAAGGGTTTTATTTAAAATGGGAGAGATGTTGCCGAAATACGCAGAATAATTTGAGAGACCAAGCAGGGACCGCTTATCAAGGTCAAACCTATTTTGGATATATTCCTGCTACCAATATCCAAAACAGTTCTCCATATTTTTTAGATATTCCTGTGCCATTTATTTGCAAAAACGATACAACCACAATTCGAAATAGAGCAATTGATCCAGATGGTGATTCTCTTTCTTATAAATTGGTTACACCATGGCAGGGCGCTGCGTTAGGTTCACCTACTGTTTCATGTAATTCTATTATGATGAATTCTCCAAATGTAGATTACAACAGTGGTTACAGTGCATCTAAACCTTTTGGGAGTGCTGGACTAGCATTTGTTGATGCATTTAACGGATTAACAACATACATGTCTAAAGTTGCGGGTAGGTTTGCAGTTGCCATTGAAGTTACGGAATGGAGAAACGGCGTAGCAATTTCTTCGGTTAGATTGGATTTGCAAATTCTTGTTATCAATTGTACCCCCAATAATAAACCATCTCTTGGTTATCAAACCAAAAGCAAATATTGGACCATCGAAGCAGGTCAACCATTTTGTTATGATATTACAGCCAAAGATTTAATAGATTCAAACCAAATCATTACGCTTCAAGCTTATTCTGATATTATCACCGGAATTAATGGTTATAAATATTCAAAAGCTACCATGAATCCTGGCGTAAATGCAGGAAAGAAAACTGTAGTAAGTAAGTTTTGTTGGACGCCAGATTGTAACATTCCTACAAAAGATACCTTTCGCGTTACTTTTGAGGCCTACGACAATGGTTGTCCCTCAAAATTTGTAAATGAAAATGTGTTTATCAAAGTAAAGCCATTTCTTCCAACTGAAAAAATTGCCGGACCAAATACGGCTTGTCAAAATCAACAAAATGTAAAATATTCAATTGTGAACTCAGATACGGGCCATAGGTATGTTTGGTCTGTAACGGGAGGTTTGATTGTAGGTGGGAATACAGGTAATTCTATAGCAGTGAATTGGGGCAATGGAACCCAAGGAATTGTTAAGTTAACTGTTACAAGTCGGTGGGGTTGTTTAAGTACGCCAATTCAGTATGTGGTTGATTTGACATTGGCACCAACTAAGCCGAAAATTACTGGTCCAGATACAGTTTGTTTTGAAGGCGTTTCAACATATGAAATTGTTGGAAATACAACGGATAAATATACATGGAAGGTTTATGGTGGAACCAACAATGGTGTAGTTCCTGGAAGTTTGGAAAAGTTAAAAGTATATTGGACAACGAGTACCAAAGGTTATGTGACTGTTTTTAGCTCAAATACAGCCGGTTGCAACAGTCCGGTAGATACCCTAAGAATTGTTATTGCACCTTCCAATAAAGTAAAACTTGATGGGCCCATTTCCGTTTGTCCTAACAATAAAAATATATTATATACAATTTCTAATCTTAGTTGGAAAGCAACGTATACTTGGAAGATTTTTGGAGGGACAAATATTCGCGCTAAAAATGATTCTCAAGCGCTTGCCGATTGGGGTGGTTTGGGAGGCGGTGGAGTTTTGGTCAATTCAATAGATAGATTTGGATGTCCCGACACTACATTTTTAGCAGTGAGGAAAACCCATAATTTAATTGGTCAACAGCCAATTGGTGATAGTGTAATTTGTGAGTTGGACAACAATGTGCAATTTAGAATTAAACAGGTAAGTGGAGAGAAATACCAATGGACAATTTCTGGTGGAACCATAACAACACCCGATACATTGATTAAAATTCTTACAAATTGGGGAACTGCGGGCATGGGATGGGTTGGGGTTCAATCAAAAGCATACGATTCAATTTCTAAGCTGCCTTGTTTGAGTTCAGTTCATAAAGTGAATGTGGCCAAAAATCCAATTCCTAGTTTGCAATTATTTACTATTCCTGTGCAGCCTGATATTTGTCAGAATGCACAATGGGTAGATTTATTCAATTGGAACATCGATGTTGGCGATTCGATTGAATTGCAATTTTCAGGCTTAATTTATAAAATCAAAAATACCATAAATGGAAGCCAATTAAACAAAGTACTTTCCATAGATATAAATAACATGGGAACATTTGTATTTAAGGCAAGACAAATTTCTAAATGGGGCTGTATTGGTCCTTGGTATACCACTTCTGTTACAATTAATCCAAAACCAATTTTCAAACCACTTGTTGGTGATAGTGTTATTTGCTTCCCTAATTTATCAGGTTATGTGTATCAAATTTCAGGGATTGCAACAAGTACATATTCATGGCAATTGATAGGAGGGAAATACTCAACAAATCCAGGCAAAACTGGCATGGCAGTGATTGATTGGGACAGTATGGCGCCATTGAAAAGAGTAAGCGTTGTTGAGATTTCTAATAAAGGTTGTTTAGGCGATTCATTAAGTACTGTTGTTTTTTATGATAATCCTAAAATTACTTCAAAGTGGGTAACGGTTACACCACCGCCATTAAAAGACGGTCAAAACCTAGTTCAGTATATTTTGTGGAATGCTCCTAGAAATAAGGACAGTGTTATTTTGCAAAGGCGACAGTTTGGGATGCCTCAGTTTTGGGATGTTGACCAAGCGAATGCCACAGATACGCTGTACTTCGATAAACAGGCAGCACCAGATGATTTTGCATACGATTATAGGGTTGTAGCCATTAATCAATGTGGTGATTCAATTTATAGTAATATCAATACCTCTGTTTTGTTAACAGGAAAGAAAATTGGTGCACTTTCAATGTCGTTTACTTTTTCACCTTATTTGGGTTGGAAAAATGGTGTTGATCGTTACGAATTATACCGTCAGTTAGAAGATAAATCGGGCTATGTTTTATACAATACATACCCAGTTCCATCAAAAGATAGTTTTGATAATGGAATGGATAATTATGGTCAACGATATAGAATCAAAGCGTATGAATTAGGCGGGGATAGGGTATCTTGGAGTAACGATATTATTTTGTATTACGATCCGATAATTTTTATTCCAAATGCATTTACCCCAAATGGCAATGGTAGGAATGAGGAATTTAGAGCAGAATGTTCAGGAGGGAAAGATTTCAGTATGAAAATTTTTAGCAGATGGGGAGAGAAATTATTTGAAACGAATGATCCTAAAAAAGGGTGGGATGGAACCTACAACGGCAAAGAAGTGCCAATTGGGGTTTTTGTTTATTACATTCAAGTTGCCGATTACAAAGATAAAATTTATGATTTTAACGGAACTATTCAATTATTACGTTAAAACTTATTATAATTGCTAAATAAAAATAAATAAATAACAAAATATGTCAAGTCCATTATTTTCAGACAAAGTATTCGACAGTGCTCGCAGTACGTCTTATGAAGGTTCAATGACCTTAAAAGGTACAATCAATAAATCACTTTTGTTGTTTGCTACCTTATTAGTTCCAGCATTTTGGGTTTGGAATAAAATGTCGGGGGTTGCTGAAATGGCGCCACTCGATAGAATGTCTTATGCTCAAAATAACGGCATCATGGGCTACATGATTGGCGGATTAATTATCGGATTTATTTCTGTATTAATTATGATGTTTAAAAAGTCATGGTCACCTTATTTGGCGCCAATTTATGCAGCAGCAGAAGGTGTTTTGTTGGGTTCTATTTCTATGTTTTTTGAATTAATGTATCCAGGAATTGTGATACAAGCGGTTGGAATTACCTTGTTGATTTTTGCAATCATGTTATCGGCATACAGAAGTGGTTTGTTGCGTGCAACACCAATGGTAACCAAAGTAATCGTTTTTGCTACAATTGGGGTAGGTGTGTTTTATGGTATCATGATGTTAATGAATTTGTTTGGAGCAACTTCATTGGCTAGTTTTTATGCTGGAAATTCTTTAATGTCAATAGGTATCTCTGCTGTTGTTGCAGGTATTGCTGCATTTAATTTGATACTTGACTTTGCATTTATTGAAGACCAAGTAGAGCAAGGTGCTCCGCAATATATGGAGTGGTTTGCAAGTGTAGGTTTATTGGCTACATTGATTTGGTTATATCTTGAAATTTTGAGATTGTTATCAAAACTTCAAAGTAGAGATTAATAAAAATTTTATATAAAAGAAAAGGCGCAGTTTAACTGCGCCTTTTTTGTTAAATGAATATAAGAATAGGAAACTCAATCTTCATCATAAAGTAGCTCTAAGCGAGCGCTTTGAAGTTCTGACAAGCTATGTTGGTCTTTCAGTTCTTTGGCAATTTCAATTCCTTTGTCAAAAGTGATCATTGCTTCTTCTTTTTTTGCAAGTTCAATTTGAAGTTTACCTAGGTGATAATATGTGGCAACGTATTTAGGGTAATTTTCAACGAGTTCAACATACTTTGAATGGGCCGTTGATAAATCATCCATTTTGCGATATTCTTGGGCTATGGCATAATGCACAAACGGATCATTTGGTGAATCGTTTAAAAATGCTTTTAATTGATCTAATCTGCTCATCGAATGTTGTATGTTAACGAGAAAATACGGTTTCTTTCAGGATAGAAATTTGCAGAAAGATTTTGATTGATATCGAATTTGAAAAAATGCGCATCTACAGTTGCATCAATAACTTGTAAAACATAAATAATGCTCACAGCAATGATAGATGCATCTCTATTGATGCGGTAGTTTTCTCTTTGAGTAATAGATAAAGGATTTGGTGTTTTGCCAGCTGCATAAATACTCCTGAATGAATCGTTCATATTGGTCATATTGGTTTGGTTGGAAATCAAGGAGTAAATTGATATTCCAAGTGCTGCATAAACAATTGGGACTTTCCAATATTTCTGATTATATATTTGACCTGATCCTGGCAGGGCTAATGCTAAAATTGTAGCTTTCCTTGGCGAATGCACCAAAGAAACCATAGTGTCTTTCTTGGTAGAATCTAACATGAAAGACACCTCATTGGCTTTCAGATTTTTTGTACTTAATAGCACAAAAATCAAGAGAACAATGGCTTTTGTTAATTTCATTAATATTAAATCAGACTCAAAATACGTTCTAAATCTTCTTTGTTTTTGTAGGAAATAATAATCTTACCTTTTCCTTTGCTTCCAGATTTTAAATGAACAGCAGCGTTTAGTTTTTTATAAAAAGCTTCAGTGATGCGGTCAATTTCAGGATCCCAATCGGTTCCATTGATTGCAAAACTATCTGTAGGACCTGATTTTTTTGCTTTAACCAATCCTTCAACATCTCTTACACTCAGGTTGTTTTCAATGATTTCTTGGTATAATTCTAATTGGTCTTGCAAACTATCCATGTTAATCATGGCTCTTGCGTGACCCATACTCACTTTTGCTTGCTTAATACCCAATTGAATTTCTTCAGGTAAACGCAATAAACGAAGGTAATTATTTACAGTAGTTCTGTCTTTTCCAACGCGTTCTCCAAGTTCGTCTTGGTTTAAACTACATTCCTCAATCAAGCGTTTATAACTCATTGCAACATCAATTGCATTTAAGTCGCTACGCTGAATATTTTCAATCAATGCCATTTCTAGCATATCTTGATCGTTTGCAGTGCGAACAAACGCTGGAATTTGGGTTAATCCCGCTTTTAATGATGCACGAGTTCTGCGTTCTCCTGAAATTAGTTGGTATTTGTCATACCCCATTTTACGAACCGTAATAGGCTGAATAACACCGTGCACTTGAATGGATTGACACAATTCTTCAAGGGCAATTTCGTCAAATTCAGTTCTCGGTTGAAATGGGTTGGCTTCAATGTCGCTAAGTGCAACCAAAGAAACCGATCCTAGTGGATTGCTTTCCTGGCTTCCATTATTGTCTTGATCTGCATTTTCTAATAGCGCGCTTAATCCTCTTCCTAATCCTGTTTTTCTTTTTATAGCTTGTGTCATACCAATACGTTATCTTCTGTTGCTTTTATTAATCCGTTTTTTACCAATACTTCTTTTGCCAAATTCAAATAGTTGATTGACCCTTTGCTATCTGCATCGTGATAAATTACAGGCATTCCAAAACTTGGCGCTTCCCCTAATTTTGTATTTCTCTGAATGATACTATCAAATACGATGTCTTGGAAATGCGTTTTTACATCTTCAACTACTTGGTTACATAGCCTTAAACGACTATCGTACATCGTTAACAAAATGCCTTCAATTTCAAGTTGTTTATTCAAATGGTTTTGAATGATTTTAATTGTATTTAAAAGTTTACCCAATCCCTCCAATGCAAAATATTCACATTGAACAGGAATTAAAACACTGTCGGCAGCAACCAAAGCATTTGTTGTAATCAAACCCAGTGATGGGGAACAATCGATGATGATAAAATCGTATTGGTTTTTGAGGGACTTTAAAACGCCATCCATCATTCTCTCGCGGTTGGGCATTTCCAATAGTTCAATTTCAGCACCCACCAAATCAATATTTGATGGCATCAAATCTAAAAATGGTGTTTCAGTTGAAACAATTACATCGGATGGTCTAATGTCTTGAACCAGGCATTCGTATAATCCCAATTTTGTATTTTTAGGATTAAAACCAACTCCGGAAGAAGCATTTGCTTGCGGATCGGCATCTACCAAGAGTGTTTTAAACTCTAACACAGCCAAACTTGCTGCTAAATTAATTGCGGTAGTGGTTTTTCCTACGCCTCCCTTTTGATTTGCAATCGCTATAATTTTTCCCATTTTTATAATTTTATTGTACTCCCAATTGTCATTAAGTTTAATTCTATTTTTTCAGTATTGAATGCATTGATGGCCTCATTGTGGTTGATTTTAATTAATCCAAAAGTATCATAATGTACTCCAATGACTTTGTTTACATTTAATAATTTTGCGGCTTCAACGGCATCATTATAATCCATTGTGAAATTACCACCAATTGGCAAAATGGCAAGATCAATTGGATTGTTTTTACCAATTAATAACATGTCGCTAAACAAAGCGGTATCACCAGCATAATAAAGGTGGTGGTCATTTGTTTTTACAGTAAATCCTCCAGCTACACCGCCATAAGTTCCATCATGAAAACTACTGCTGTGAATGGCTGGGGTCATTTTTATTTTTATTCCGTCAAAAATCCAACTTCCACCTATATTCATCGGATGAATATTTGGAGCACCTTGGTTTTTTAAATAGCTGCACACCTCAAACATGCCCACAATTGTTGCATTGCTTTGTTTTGCAATTTCAACAGCATCGGCAGTATGATCAGCATGGGCATGGGTAATAAAAATATAGTCGGGATTGATTTTTGAAATATCTACGTCTTTTGCAAGTTCATTTCCACGAATGAATGGATCAAAAAGCATACTTTTGCCATTAGTATTAATTTCAAAACAAGCGTGTCCGTAGTAAGTTATCTGAATCATATAAATCGACTGAGGAGCAAATTTATCTCTTCTCTTCTTTACTTGTGTGTTTTTACCTGTTTCCTTTTATTCACGTTTTTTGGAATAATATGTTGTAAAAATGTTGATAATATTTACAACCCCTCTGTCTTTCAATATAATGAAGATGTT
>CANFVI010000015.1 GCA_947450405.1 Flavobacteriales bacterium | reverse complement strand
CTTCCAGCTATATTCTGAAAATTCTTTTTCACTTGAATACGTTTTAATAGTAAAAGAAGAATGAAAATCTGGATCCTGTATATCCATGTTTTCAACTAAAACAATTTTACCATTTCTACTGCCACCAGCATAAATTTTAAACAAATTGAACCATTCGGAACCAAATGCATTTCCGTTCACCAAATCCTAAGAAAAGTGATTTTTAAGCGCATATAAGTGCACACATTAAAGGGTAAAAATTAATAGAAATCTAGATTTACGAAGCTTCTCCATAAATTTTTCCACTTCCAAACTGATTGTCATTTAATGGCTAGCTGTTTTAGTATATTTGAATAGAGAAAATAGTATTTTTGATTTTAAGTAAAACACAAATTAACTTTATATTGCACAAAGCCATCATGCCCATAGCAAAATAGTGCAATACTTTGGCAGGTATAAGGAAGTTATGCCTCACCCTAAAAGACGACAGTGCTAAAGTTAAACGGACAGACAAATGAGAAATAAAGCCAACGCTTCGGCAAAATCAAAAGAGCTGCAACGCCACCCACAAGCCCAAACACAGTTGCAGCACATTTGCTTTTGCCCCGACCGCACTGTTAAGAAAAACTAAAGTGAATAAATTATGACCAAAGAAACTTTTATAAACAATTTATTCCAAGAGAATTCAACTTTCAGTTCGACAAGACAGGCTGAAATGGTAGCTAATTTACTTGACACTGTTTCAAGCGACATTTATTCGGAGAGCCAGCGATTTGTATTTGAGTTGATTCAAAATGCAGACGATTCAGCAAATACATCAAATAACGAAGTTCATTTTGACTTTCTACCAAACTGCTTAATTGTTTCTCACAACGGAAAAGCATTTGATGAGAACGATATTATTTCTCTGACAGGTGCAGGAGCAAGCACAAAAAGAGCAGACCCAACAAAGACAGGTTACAAAGGAATTGGTTTTAAATCAGTGTTCGGAAAATCAGAACGAGTAACAATTTTTTCAGACGGTTATCAATTTCGTTTTGACAAGTCATTTCACAAATCAAAACTTCCTTGGCAAATTATTCCCTTGTGGACAGAGCCTAAAGATTTGGAGAAAGAAGTTCAGGAAAGCATTAATAAGAATAAATACAATGTTTCGACCATAATAGAAGTAAAAAAAGCAGCTTCGCTGCTTTCTGACTTAAATGAATTGCTCACCAACGGACAAATACTTTTATTCCTTAGAAGAATTTCAAAAATTTCCGTTTCCCAAAACGGAAAGAATATTACTTCAATTGAAAAAAGAATTATTAGTCAAAATGTGGCATTCAATGAAGTAACCCTATCAAAAGATGGGAAAGAAATTAGTTCGTGGCTTACAAAGTCATTTGAAAAGATTCCAATTTCAAGCGATACAAAAGAGGCACTAAAGCAAGATGACAAGACACCTGAAAAACTTAAAGAAGCCGAGTTTACAGAAATTTCATTTGCTGCGAAGATTGAAGAAGGAAAAATTAAACCTCTGAAAAAAGAAGAGAGTTTAATTTTCACATACCTACCAACCAAGGTTTCTGACTTTGAATTTCCATTTCTTGTAAACGGAAGTTTCATTACCAATGCAGCAAGAGAAGGACTTCACGAAGACAGAGTTTGGAATCAATGGCTTTTTAAATTAGTAGCCGAAAAAATATTTGACTGGTTAGAAATACTTGCTTCAAGCAAATTCAAGTTTCATATTCTTCACCTACTTCCGCAAAAATTTAATACCGTATCAAACGAACTAAAAAATTCGTTTGATACTTCTTTGGACAAGGCAGGCAAAGAAAAAGCATTCGTTCCATCAAAATCATTGAAACTTAAAAAAGCTTCCGAACTAATCATTGACAAGACAGGACTTTCTGATTTGAGTTTCATTTCGCCTGACACAGTGATTGATTACATCAATCAAAAAGAAAATACAACATTCATAAAAGATTCGTTTGTAAACTCCAAATTACAACGCACCGATAAACTCCGTTCATTCGGTTCAAAATTTTTTGATGCCGAAAATCTTGAATCATTTTTTCTCTCACCTATTTTCAAAGACAATCATCAACCGTCAGAAAATTTTTCTTTGATAGAATACTTTTATACCAAAGCAAACAAAGATGAGAGTAGAGAATGGAATGAAAAACTAAAAGCTATTCCATTCATTTATGCGAAAGGTAAAAAACTGAAAAGCCCTCAAACAGTTTGCTTTCCATCTGTAACTTATGAAACTGAATTTGGAGATGGTGTTACTGTAATTCATAGCGAAGTTTATCCAAAGATTGAAAACAACAGCAAGGTTAAAAACTGGCTTGAACTCCTTGGCGTAAAAGAACCATCTGACACAGCATATCTTGAAAATGAAATTATCGGCAACATTGAAAACTGTATAACCAAAGACAACTACCTACGATTAACAAGGTATCTCTTCAATCAACATAAAAAGGCGTTGCTTACTGATTGGCACTTTGAGAAACTTCAAGACCTGAAAATATTTACGACAAGCAAAGAATTCAAACCAGCAAACGAATGTTATTTGTCGGATTTTTATGAACCCTCTCTTAAATTAGAAAAGGTAAACGAAGCAGGTAAATATGTTTCAGAAACATACAAGCAGCCCGAAGATTTAGTCAGCGAATGGAAAACTCTTTTCCTGAAAATCGGAATCAGTGAAAACATTTCAATGATTAAGATTAGAACAAGTATCAACAGTAATAATGGAATTGAATCAAACTATTTTAATCAAGTCGGTACAGAAGTAAAGCAAGGACATAGTTATCCTCACTTAGTCGGTTCATCCAATTCAATTACACTTGACAAGATACGCTATTCTGAATTTGCAAAGGATTACAAATTTTCAAAAGTATTTTGGCAACAAGCTATTAAGACAATTCAGCCCGACACAGTTAACCAATATGCTTATATGCCTTGGGGCTATTACGGAAGTCAAGAATCAGTTAAGAATTATTTTTTCTGGAGCATTGAGAATTCAGGAATATTTCCTTCAACAACAAAGGAATGTTTAACAGCGAAAAATCTTTACATCAACGACAAGGAAATCACTGACATAGCAGGAAAGTATTTACCAGTTTTTGATTATGACGAACCACTACCCGATGAATGGAGAACACTTTTACCTTTCAAAGACAAGTTAGAGTTGAGTGATTACTTAACCGTTCTTGAAAAGATTGCGGAGCAAACAGAGGAAGATGAAGTACTAAGAAAATACAACCGCAAAAAAATCGGCTTGATTTACAACAAACTTGCTTCTCTACTTCCAAATTTTTCAGAAGAAAAAAAGGAAATTATTAAAAATTGGGCAACAGAAAACAAATTGCTTTCAGCCAATGGAGAATTTGAAAATGCAAACGAACTTAAGTGGATTAAGATTAACGGCTTTACAACTGCATCGGAGAAATTAAAAATCATTGAACTTCCAGAAAATTGTGAAACAAATACAAAAATATTTGAAGAACTGATTTCGCTTTTTCAAGTTCAAATCATTGACAAATTTATACCAACATTTGAGAATGAGAAAAAGAATTACGAGTTAAAAAATAAACTTCAAAATATTCTACCCTACTTTGTTGCCATCATCGAAAGGAAACAATATTCTGAATTCACAAAAGAGTTTGACAGACTATTTTCTATTGTGTCCAAGTCGGATTTCTATACCGCAACTGTAATAAAACTTTCCTTCATATATCAGAAAGAAGCAATTGAAGGTTCAACTTTAAATGTTTTTCGAGAACTGAATAAGTTTTACTTCAAAGAAAAATGGAAAAGCCCAATTAATATGTTCACATTGATTCCTGAACTTGTAGGGTTATTAGAAGTAACGGGATTGAATGATGAGTTGCGTCTTTTACTTCAATTGGACGAAAGTGAAATTAAAGAATGGCTTGTTGAACAGGGTATAGATTTAAACAGCATTCAAACAAAACCTGAATTTGCTAAAGCAATTGAAACTGTCAAGGAAAATACAAGTGAAGAAGGAGTTGTAGAACAACCATTAACGAATCTAATTCAAAGTATCGATTTAGAAAAGTTATTAAAAGAAAAGAACCTAACGATAGAACAACTTATTGTATTTATTACAAATCTTGATGAAGACGAGATTGAAGATAGCATATCGTTCTCTTCTAATAACCACTTAGAACAGAAAGGAAAGAATGAAGAAAACAGGATTGCAAGAGAATTAGTTTTTGAACGTCTATCATCTGAAGGTTTTACTTTTACAAACGGAAGTGGCGATAGCTCTGTTGTAAATGGTGCTTTTAAAGAAGGGGTCGAATATCCATTGGTTGTAAAAAGTTATAGAAACACGAGTTATAAGTTTAATATCAGACCCAACGAATGGCTTCAACTAAGCAAGCCAAATGCAATGTTTTGGGTCCATAGAGGAAATGGAAAATTAGAAGTTCTAAATTTAGAAGGTCTTCTTCGTGCCAATTCTGAATTTCATGTTCAATTTGAAACATCTGCATTTTCATTTGAAGGCTTAGTAAAATTTGCCGAAGTATTTCGCTTTGTCAAAAATGTTCATTTCCAACTTGATGCACCTAATTTCAGTATGGCAAAAGCCTTTGAAGAATACAAATTTGATACACGTGATGTAAGTATTTCCGCTAAAGGCAATGATGATTCTAATTTACTTCACTAATGATACATAGCAGACAAGAGCATTGGCAATTTTTAGAAGAAGAACTTCGAGCACAAACAGAAGCCTATAAGCAGAAGTTAGATACTTCTGCTATTTTTCTGTTGCAAGACCGTGAAGAACTTTTTGTCGCCCAATTCTTGAAATTTCAAGACGGAGAAATGATTTTGAAATTCCCAAACACAAGAGGAATACCAAGACAAGGCGAATATCTTTACTGTTTTACTGTTCCAAAGGAATTAAGAAATTACAGAGATTGGAGCAACAAAACTTATGGTGATTTAATAAAGGCTAAAACTAATTACTCTGAAATTGTTTGTATTTGGCAAACGCCATCAAGCGAAAAAGATTTTAGCATTGCAGGATTCAGAGGTGTTGAACTTGAATTTGCAATTCACATACAAGAAGCAGAAGGAATGATTCTTCTTTTGGGTCCGAATAAACCGCCTTTTGAATATATCGCTAATCTCCAAAGTATAGTTCAGAACAAAAACAATGAATCCGTAAACAAAATTCTTGACCAAGATTTTCAGGTTTCCGATTGGGTTCCTTCACTACTTGACAACAAAAACAACATTGCTGATTTTGTATTGTCGCAATTGAGTTTACAAGACAGTTTAATTTTGCAAGGTCCACCCGGTACAGGCAAAACATATTTGATTGCTGAAATTTGTGAGCGACTTTGCAATCAAGGGAAATCAGTTTTGGTAACTGCATTAACAAACAGAGCATTAATAGAAATAGTTGAAAAGCCAGCATTGAAAGGACTTTTAGAAGAACATCGGATTTTTAAAACTAAACTTTCAGTTGACGAAGCAAGGGCATTTAAAGATTTGCAACAAACAAAAGACGTAAGTCCACAACCTTACAATTTAATTCTTTCAACATTTTTCATCACAAGCGGTCAAGCAGCGAAAACATTCAACGAACCCCCATTTGATTTTGTTATTGTGGATGAAGCAAGTCAGGCTCTACTTGGAATGTTTGGTGGTGCAAAACTTTTAGGAAAGAAAAATATTTGGATTGGAGATACACGTCAATTGCCACCTGTTGTTTCATTAAGTGATGACAAAGTAAGCCGTAAAAATTACGGAGCATTAGTTGACGGATTAAAAGCCCTTTCAGAAACTGCTTCATTGCCAATATTTCAACTTATTGAAACGCATCGTTTAACAGATAGAGCAGCAAATTATTCGGGAGTTTTCTATAAGAACAGCTTAAATTCAAGAGCAAAAAAAGACATTCGGCTTTCATATTCGGAAATGGATATTGAATTTGGAAAACTTTTTAATCCCAGCGGTGGTCCAACTTTAATAAAAACCGATTTAAAAGCAGGCGAGTTTAAACCAAAAAACGCTTTAAAACTTACAACCGACATTGTAAAACACTTATTAGCGACAAATGAAAAATTACATATTTCAGTATTAACATATTTTGTTGAAACAACAAAAGCATTGCAGAAAGCAATTTTTCAAACTGTCGGCTATCATAAAAATTTATTGATAGAAACCGTTTCAAAAGTTCAAGGCTTGACTACAGATGTTACAATTTTTGTAGTTCCTAATTCAAGCTATCATCGTTCATTAGAAAACAGGCTTTTTAATGTAGCAACAAGTCGTTCCAAACGACACACGCTAATAATTGCAGATAAAGACATTTTAACACGTTCACAAATTGACAATGAGGTTAAAGATTATCTTCAACGATTGAACGAAGATTTTTCATTCTACATTCAATTTGAAGGATTGGCTATTGCCAACATTAGCGAAGCTAAACAAAACGAAACTGTTGAAAAAGAGAAAACTGAAGACATTCAAACAAAAAACGAATCAGAAACACAAGACAAAATAGGTTTAAAAGTTCTTGGCAAAATAGACCTATCTAAGTTTGAGAAACCTAAAAAGGAAATAAACAAAGACAAGGAAAATATTTACATCATCGACACAAATGTGTTTGTTGACCAACCAGACATTATTTCAAAAATTGACCCAAAATACAGTGTTGTACTTTCTGCAAAAGTTATTGACGAATTGGATTACTTGAAAATAACATTGACCGAAGAACAAAAGAAAAATGTTCAAAAAGCTTTGAGACAAATTAACGAGAGTATTGATAAACGTGGTATTAAAATGGACACAGCAGATTTGACTTTGCTTCCAAACGACTTCAACAAAAAATCACCAGTCAATTTTATTCTATCAGTTGCATTAAAATATAGTGGAGCAAATCCGATTTTGCTGACATCTGACAATGGTTTACAGATTAAAGCCAAAGGACTAAACATTACGACAATAACACTAAAGGAATTTATGAAACAATTAAAACACTAATGCCAACGCTTATGGTGGCACATTTGCAATTTCACACAAGCCAACACACAATCCAAAATTGCAAAAGAGCCACCAAGCCAACGCACCAAGACAGACACGAAATGACAGCGAACAAACACGACAGAAAAGAAGGGCGAAGGCATAACACGGGTTTGGCAAAAGTGGCGGTTCAGTGCTACGCAGACACATTTGTGGTTAATCAAAGTTTGGTTCTCCGCATCAACATTTGTGGTGAAATTCCCGCCCATCGCAAATCTGCCAACCGATAGCCAATGCTAAAAGACATTGCAACACGACAATTACAGAGCAAAAACGAATATATGATAGAATAATAAACCGAGTGACTGACCAGCTTGTGAAATTGACAATTAGCTAAGGAAAAGAACATGAAAAAGTATAATTATTTTTACCTACACAAACTGTATGTTTCTAAAGAATAAGGTCATTTGCAAAATTGCCTTTTGCCTGCCAACGCACAACGCATGAGACAGGGCATAGGACAAAGAGCCAAATTTCCAACGCTCTTGAATAAAAAGTTAATAAGTAAAGTCGTTTTTCATTCAAAAAAAGGTAATAATTTGGTTACTTTGTAACTTATAAAATAGATTTTCATAAGAAAAGATGATGTTAGAAAATACTGAATTAACAAAATATACTTTCTCTGGACACGACTCCTTTCAGTGCCGACAACTATGGCTTAAAAAAGGGTATGACTATGTTCAAGAAGGAAAGAACTTTAATGACGAAGATGCGGTCGTGCAGCTTGGCGTTGGGAAAAATATGGTTTCATCCATTCGTTTTTGGTTGAAAGCTTTCAATATTATTGACAATAAAGACAATCCAACAGTATTTGGAAAACGCTTATTTGATGATGAAACTGGCTATGACCCATTTTTAGAGGACGAGGCAAGTCTGTGGCTTTTACATTACCAGTTAGTAAAAAGTGGTTTTGCCTCAATTTACTCGATCATCTTTAATGAATTCAGAAAGGAGAAAATATTATTTAATAAGGAGAACTACTCAAACTATATAAAAAGAATTGGAGAGGGCAATCCGGATTTGAATTTCAATGAAAATACGGTTGCTAAAGATTTTATCGTTTTTGCCAATCTATATAAAAACGACCCTGAAAGTAAAGATGTTGAAGATAGTTTTTCGGGAATTCTCTCTGAAATAGAACTTTTAAAAACAACAGGGAAAGGCAAAGAAGAACAATTTTACATTGAAAATTCCGAAAGAGTTAATCTACCAGAAATTGTTATATTGTATTCAATTCTTGACAATCCAAAATACGGAAACTCTATAAGTATGAATTCGTTGGAGTTTGACATCAATAGTCCAGGTGCAATCTTTGCATTAAATCGTATCGGTTTGACGAATAAAATTTCTGAAATTGTAAGTGAATTCAAAGACATTACTTTTACAGACCAGGCAGGAATTAAAGAGTTGCAATTCAAGAAAAAATCAGATCCTTACAGAATTTTAGACATATACTATGGCAAATAATTTCACAACATCAGTAAATATTATCAGGGACACAGATAGGGATTTTAATTACATCCCAACTCCTAATGCTGGACAAGTTGTTAGCCAAATAGTTAATGACTTTAAAAAAGGAATTCGTGCCTTTAATATTGTTGGTACTTATGGAACAGGTAAATCTTCTTTTCTCTTAGCATTTGAGCAGAGTTTAAAAGGAACAAAACGCTACTTTGATCCTAATTTCCTTGCTAATCCAAAGATTGATTTTGTAAAATTTATTGGTACTTACACTTCTATTGTGGATCAATTTGCGGATTCATTTGAAGTTCAAACTAAGAAGAATCAACAGGAAAATATTCTTTCTGAAATATTTAATCGTTACCATTCCATTGGTAAAGAAAATAAGATATTATTTCTACTAATTGATGAGTTTGGTAAGTTTTTGGAATACGCGAGTAAATACAATCCAGAAAAAGAGCTTTATTTTATTCAGCAATTGGCAGAGTTCTGTAATAATCCAAAGCACAATATTGTTTTAATTACCACAGTTCACCAAAGTTTGGAATCATATGCTTATTCATTAAGTAAAACGCAACAACAAGAATGGACAAAAGTAAAAGGGCGTTTTCGTGAAATCACTTTTAACGAACCTGTTGAACAACTTTTATTCTTGGCTTCTGAATATGTTTCTGAAAATTATGAAACTAAGACTTCAAAATCAGAAATTGAAAAATGTTTGAAGTTAACTACAGAAACAAAAGCATTTAACTTTAATAAGGATTTTCTAAAAGAAATTGCGTCTAAACTATATCCGCTTGATATTCTTTCAGCGAATATTCTCACACTTTCATTGCAGAGGTATGGACAAAATGAAAGGTCATTATTTTCTTTCCTTGAATCATCGGACCATACCGGTTTGGCTAAATTCAAAAAGCAGGAAAATCCATTTTATAATCTGTCAAATGTATATGATTATCTAAATTTCAATTTCTACTCATATTTAACATCAAAATATAACCCCGACTTTTCGGCTTGGAGTTCAATTCGGTCATCTATCGAAGAAGTGGAAAGAGCATTTGATTCGAATATTAATGAATACATCAAAGCAGTTAAAACGATTGGACTTTTAAATATTTTCTCTGCAAGTGGTTCAATTTTAGATTTAAATTTCTTTGATGATTATTTAAAAACTGCCTGCGGTATTTCAGATTCTAAAGTAATCATTAAAAATCTCGAAGCCAAAAATATTATTCGTTATCGTTCACATTCAAAACGATACATTTTATTTGAAGGAACAGATTTAGACATTCAAACCGCATTGATCGAAGCTGGAAATAAAATTTCAGAAGTTGTTGATATTACTACACTTTTGAATAAGCATATTCAATTTAATCCAGTCTTTGCCAAGCAATATTCATTTACAACAGGAACACCAAGATATTTTGAGTTCATTATTTCAGATTACCCGATTCAAAAAACTCCCGTAGGAGAAATTGATGGATTTATAAATCTTGTTTTCAATAGTAAATCGAAAGAAAGTGACATTCAAAATAAATCCCAATTAGAAGATGAAGCTATTATTTACTGTTTTTTTAAAAACTCTTCAGAGATAAAGAATCTATTATTTGAAATTGAGAAAATTCAAAAAGTGCTTGAAGAGAATAAAGAAGATAAAGTTGCTAAGCGGGAACTTGAAAATATAGCTGAATCACAAATCCGTTTACTAAACCATTTCATAACAGATAGTATTTATACCCCAAGTAAGGATGTAAAATGGTATTTCAAAGGTGAAGAAAAGAAAATATCGGATAAGAAAGATTTCAATAAGCTGCTTTCTCAGGTTTGTAGTTTCGTATATAATGCTACTCCAGTGTTCAAAAACGAATTAGTAAATAAACACAAAATTTCTTCTTCTATTCACACAGCTAAAAAAAATTATTTCAAGGCATTAGCCAACAATTGGGATAAAGAAAGCTTGGGTTTTGAAGACTCAAAATTTCCCCCTGAAAAAACAATATACTTATCGCTGCTCAAAGAAAATGGCATTTCACCAATCAGAGAAAACTCGTTAGACGTAATTTCAATAGATAAGAATTCTACCTTCAATAGATTATGGAGAGCATCGGAAGATTTCCTTGACAGTGCCAAATCTGAACAACTTGAAATTTCTGAATTATCTGATATCCTAAGTAAACGACCTTTTAAGCTAAAGCAAGGTTTAATTGATTTTTGGATTCCAACCTTCTTGTATTTAAAGCGTGACGACTTTGCTATTTTCAGTAATGAAAGTTATATCCCCTATTTATCAGAAGAAAACTTAGAGTTGATTGCAAAATATCCTAACAAATATCACATTAAAACATTTAACATTGAGGGTGTAAAATTGGATATTTTTAATAGTTACCGTACATTTTTAAATCAATCCGCCGAGCAAAAGTTTGACAATAAATCGTTTATCGAGACGATAAAGCCATTTATTATTTTTTACAAACAACTACCTGATTATACAAAGAATACTACTAAACTTTCTCCTTCTGCTTTGAAAATTCTTAATGCTATTAAAAATAGCAAAGATCCTGAGGAAACTTTCTTTGAAGCATTTCCCAATGCATTAGGTATTAATCTTTCTACTTTACAAAAAGATAAAACTAAGCTCCAAAGTTATACCACAAACCTGCAAAATGCTGTCAGGGAATTAAGAACATCATATGATGAATTATTAAAACGATTTGAGGAATTCATTTGCGATGAGTTTGTAGGAAAGACTGTTGTTTTTGAGGAATACAAAGAATATTTTCAACTCCGTTTTTCAAAACTAAAAAAGCATCTGCTTTTAAGCAATCAAAAAACTTTTGTACAACGTTTAGATTCTCCATTAGATGATAAAAAGGCTTGGTTGAATTCCATTTCTCAAGCCGCAACTGGCAAAACACTAGAAATGTTTTCTGATGAGGATGAAAACTTGCTTTACGAACGATTTAAGTCAATGATTTTGGAGTTAGATAGTTTAACCAAAATCTCTAAAACAGATATAGACGAGAGCAAAGAAGAAGTCATTGGAGTTAAAATAGACACGTTCTTTAGCAAAATTGACCCTAAAGTAGTTCGAGTTCCAAAAAGCAAGAGTGCAGAAATAGAGAAATTGAAAAACGAATTGAAAAACAAATTAGGCAAAGATAATACCTCAAATATTGCGGCTGTCTTAAACTTACTTAAAGAATTACTTCAATGAGCAAAGTAAGACACGTTTTGGGTATATCAGGAGGCAAAGACAGTGCTGCTTTGGCTATTTATGTCAAAACAAAATACCCTACAATTGATTTGGAATTTTATACCTGCGACACAGGAAAAGAACTAGATGAAACTTACCAATTGGTTAAAAACCTAGAGATTTATCTTGGGATTAAAATCGAGCTTTTACAAGGAGCACAAAACAGTTCCGAAGACCCCTTTGACCATTTTTTGAAAATTTACGGAGGTTTTCTGCCTTCCTCAAACGCTCGCTGGTGCACTAAGAAACTTAAACTCGACCCTTTTGAAAATTATGTAGGAACGGATCCTGTTATTTCTTATGTAGGAATTAGAGGTGATGAAGAACGAGAAGGGTATATTTCCACCAAAAAGAATATTCAATCTATTTTCCCTTTTAGGAAAAACATTTGGAGTTTAGATGTTGTAACAAAATTGCTTGCCAATCAAAATATGGAGCAACTTTTAGAAATGACAAAGAATTTAGATTTTGGTAAAAATCAAGAAAAAGTTTTTCAAACAATTGCTAGAAAATTGGATGCAAATTTTACACTTGATCAAAAACTAAATATTTTATTAGATGCAAATGTAAAGGCTTTTAATCACCTTGTTTTTGATTTTTTAAAAACAACGGATTACCCATTAGCAACCGAAACCGCTTTTCCACTATTGGATAATGACGAAGTTTTGGTGCGAGCTGATATTTTCAAAATCTTGGAATAAAGTGGTGTGGGTGTTCCCGCATACTACAACAAAATTGAATTTGAAATCAATGGTAAAAAAGGAGAATACGCAAGAAGTCGTTCGGGCTGTTTCTTTTGCTTTTTTCAACAAAAAATTGAATGGGTTTGGTTATATGAACAGCATCCTGACTTATATAAAAAAGCTATGGAGTATGAGAAAGACGGTTACACTTGGGCGCAAACTGAAAGCTTGGAAGAATTGATTCAGCCTAAAAGAATGACAGCGATCAAAGAAGAGTATATTAAAAGAATGGAAAGAAAATCAAAAGTAAAATCATCGTACTTAGTGGACATATTAGATGACGCTGATAGTGAAGGTTGTGCGTCCTGTTTTATTTAATGAAAATGAAAATGGCTTTAGAAAAAATTACATATCTTGACTACAATGCCACTACCCCTAGCGACTCAAGGGTACTTAAAGCCATGATGCCTTATTTAAAGGAGAATTTTGCTAATTCAAGCAGCACCCATCATTTTGGTCAGAGCATCAATGAAAAAGTAAAAGAAGCCCGTGAGCAAATCGCTAATTTCATCAATGCAGAATCTAATGAATTGATTTTTACAAGTGGAGCAACTGAAGCAATCAATATTGCTATCAAAGGGGTTGCGGAAAGCTATTTCAATAAAGGAAAACATATCATCACCGTTTTAACAGAACACAAAGCGGTTTTAGACACTTGCAAAGATTTAGAAAGAAGAGGTTTTGAAGTTACTTATTTTACAGTTCAACCTAATGGATTGATTGATTTAGCAGAACTTCAAAAAGCTATAAGAACTGATACTATTTTAATTTCCGTTATGTATGTCAATAACGAAACTGGAGTAATTCAACCCATCAAAGGAATTGCTAAACTAGCTCACGAAAAAGGAGCATTGTTTATGACAGATGCCACACAAGCGGTTGGTAAAATTGAAATTGATGTTAATGATTTAGGTATTGATTTACTTAGCTTTAGTGGTCATAAAATCTATGCTCCAAAAGGAATTGGAGCTTTGTATGTTAGAAATAAAACAAAACTCTCCCCGCAAATTCACGGAGGTGGACACGAACAAGGTTTAAGAAGTGGGACATTGAATGTTCCTGGAATAATTGCCTTGGCAAAAGCTTGTGAAATAGCCAGTGAAGAAATGGCTTTAAATCAAAGAAGCATTTCTATATTAATAGACAAACTTGAAACTGAATTATTAAAACTACCAAATACTTCAATAAATGGTAGCTCAGAAAATAGAATTTATAATACAACAAACATTTGTTTCAAAGAACAGGATGCCAATGTTTTGATTGGCAGAATGAAAAATATTGCCGTTTCTAATGGTTCGGCTTGTTCATCAGCAGTTGTTGAACCCTCACACGTTTTGAAAGCTATGGGTTTAAGTGATGGTGATGCATTTGCATCTTTGCGGTTTTCACTTGGTAAATTCAATACGATAGAAGACATCGAAACCGTAATTAAAAAAATAAAAGAACTTAATCAATCAAGTTTTAATTATGCTTAAAGATTGCGATTGGTCAATAGATAGAGATTATAAAACGGGTTCAGAAAACGAACCCTTGCAATTCTATTTGGATGGTTTAGCCAATAGTATTGAGTTCAGTTTATTGTTGGGTTATTTCAGTTCATCCGCTATCAACTTGCTTTCTGTTGGCTTTGCAACATTTATCAGTAAAGGCGGAAAGATGAAAATGGTTATCAACCATTTACTTTCTGCTAAAGATAAAGAAGCTGTTTGGCGAGTAGAAGAAAACCCTAATGAAATAAGAGTCTTTGATTTAACAGATGTAGTTTCACTAGGAAGAGTTCTTGATGAATACGATACTCACTTTTTTGAATGCTTAGCTTATCTAATTTCAACAAAACGTATTGAAATAAAGGTTATTAAACCTAAAAATGGAAAGGGTATAGCCCATTATAAATCAGGTGTTTTTATTGATGGGCAAGATGCTGTTGGCTATCAAGCATCTTGTAATTTTACCTATTATGGCCTTTCAGAAAATATAGAGCAACTTGAAGCTTTTTTGAGCTGGGAGAATGGCAGGTCAAATAAATTGATTAAAAAGCAACTAAAGCTCATTGACGACTATTTTACTGAGAAAGATGAAGATGTAGAATATATTTCTGCGATTGATATTGAAGTTGTTCTCAAGGATAGATTTGGAAAGAAAGATATCAATGAATTGCTAGTCCAGGAAGAACAATTATTGAAAAAAAAACAAAGTTTAATTTCAAACATCAAACTAAAAAATACAATAGGTAAACTCTTCAATGATATTGAAATTATAAGAAGAACACCCAAATTCCCCTATGTAGAAGGCCCTCGAGAGTATCAAATTAATGCTTACAATAGCTGGGTTGCGAATAACTACAGAGGAATGTTTGCAATGGCAACAGGTACGGGCAAAACTATTACTTCGCTTAACTGTCTGCTAAATGAATTTAAGAAAACTGGAATTTACAGAGCGATTATAACAGTTCCAACTACTGCATTGGTAGAACAATGGAAAAAGGAATGTTCAAAATTCAACTTCAAGAATATCATAACAGTCAGTTCAAAAGAGAATTGGGACAAAAATCTTGCATTTTTCAATACGGCTGCAAAGCTAATTGACACTTCTTATATTGTAATTGTTACTTATGCTTCTTTACCAAGACCAAAGTTTCAAACCTACTTTACTCAACTTCCTAAAGACACTATTTTAATTGCTGATGAAACACACAATTTGGGTTCTCAAGGCCTTTTAAGATTGCTCCCAAACATTCATCTAGAAAAACGAATTGGACTATCTGCAACACCACATAGAAAATTTGACGAATCAGGTAATCAGGCCATTCAAGCGTTTTTCAATGATGAGCCACCTTATATTGTTTCGTATTCAATGGAAGAAGCGTTAAATATTGGCTGGTTGTGTAAATACACTTATCACCCACACATCGTAAAGCTGACAGACCAAGAGATGGAAAAGTACAAGGAACTTTCTCTTCAACTGTTGCGAATGGGTTTATTTGATAAAGAAACAGGAAATTTCAGAAGTACTCCTGAAATTGAAAAGAAACTCCTAGAAAGAAAACGAATCATTCACAAAGCCGCCAATAAATTAGGATCATTCAAAGCGATTCTAAGAAGTGAATTTGATAAACGCAAGAATCTGAAATATACATTGATTTATGTACCTGAGGGCATAGAAGCAAATTTTGACGAAACGGATTTTAGCGTTGAAACAGAGGACGAAAACAGGTTGATTAACGAATATACTAAAGCGGTCAGCCAAACTGATGATTCTGTAATGGTGAAACAGTTTACTTCAAATTCTACCAACCGAGAGGAATTATTGAAAAGCTTTGAAGAAAGTGAAATTCACGTATTAACCTCAATGAAATGTTTGGATGAAGGTGTAGATGTGCCCCGTTCCGAATTAGCAATATTTTGCGCAAGTACTGGTAATCCAAGACAATTTATCCAAAGACGAGGAAGAGTTTTGCGATTGCATAAAGATAAAATTCACGCAACTATTCATGATTTAGTAGTTGTTCCAGAAATTTCAGATGAAAATACTTTTGAAATGGAAAAAGGTTTGGTAAAGAAAGAGCTTGAAAGAGTAGTTGACTTTGCTAATCTGGCAATGAATAAAACCGACACATATGAAACAATGAAAAATATTTTGGACTACTACAACTTAAACCTTAACGATTTATAAAATTATACTTATGGCAAGAAAAGACGATATACTAAAAAGCTTTTTAACACACGAACTTCTTGAAAGTAAGTATGAACTTAAAAAAGATGAGCTGCCTTCTTCAATTAGGGAAGCCCTTAATTCTGACAAATCTATTATTAAAGCAATTGCCTTAATAGTGGAAGGACTAGACGGCTCTTCTCCAGTTACGGATCCAGTATTGCGAAATCAAGTTACCCAATTTTTAAATGAGGCTTTATGATAATTAGAAAAATACAAATAGACAATTACCTCTGTTATTACGATACCAATACTTTTGAATTATCGGAAGGATTAAATATTATCCTTGGCGAAAATGGAGAAGGAAAAACAAAATTTTTCGAAGCGGTTGATTGGCTTTTCAATGGAGAGAATCGAGAATTAGATATGCTTGTTTCTGCTAAAAAGCTGAATGAAATGGAAATTGGAGACAGTTTTCGTGTAAGGGTTTCAATGACCGCAGAACAATATGGAGAGAATAGCATCATTACAAAATCTTTCCTTGCAAAGAAAGAAAAACCGAATGAGTGTTCGACCTCAAGTTTTATGATTGAAGGAATTTCTGAAAATAGTTCAGGTGAACGAACACAAGTTGATGGCCAAGCTCTTTTAGACAGAATCTTTCCCTTTCAAATTAGGAAATATTCAATGTTCAAAGGTGAAGCAGATCTCAATATTTTTGAAAGTGATAATGCACTGACAAACCTTATAAATCTATTTTCGGAGGCAAAGCATTACGACAAATATTCTGAAAAGGGAGCTTTTTTACGTGAGAAGGCAGAAAGAGCAGTTGAAGATTCATCAAAACTTGACAAAAAAAATGAAGCACTTTATAAAAAGCTTGAAGGCGATATTATTTATTTGAACGGAGAGAAAGCGAAGTATCTTATTCACTTGAATTCCACTGAAGATGAAATCAGAAAAATTGAAGGAAATTTACAATTAGCAGAAAGTCACGTAAACAATGCAGATGCTTTGGAAACACTTAATAATCGTATTAAAAATATTGAAAATCAGATTACTGCCCATCTTGGAAGAATAGATGAAAACTACACAACTTCCCTATTTGATGAAAATTGGATACTGGTCAATTTCGAATCATTTCATAAAGAGTTTGCAGAAAAAGTGTCCGAACATAGCAAAACTAGAAGAAAGCTTCAATCACAATTTGATGAACAAAAGGGAATCATAAAAGGAGAGAAAAAAGCAAAGGCGGAACTACTAAACAAAGCTATTCCGCTTCCTAATAACATTCCCTCAAAAGCCATTATGGAAGAAATGTTAAATGATGAAATTTGTAAAGTTTGCAATCGGGAAGCTATAAAAGGTTCAGAGGCATACGAGTTTATGATGAAAAGGCTTAAAACTTATTTGGAAAGTCAAGTTACAGAAGAAAGTGAACCAAATAAAGATGAACCTCTATTTAAGTATGATTATACAAATAGACTTGATAATTTGAGTATCAGCCACGAAGATAATTTGAAAAATCTAAGGCTAGTAAGAACTAAAATCAAAGAACTTTTTGAGTTTAATGATGACCGTAAAAAAGACATTGATGAACTCAAAGAACAATTAGATAAAGAGAAAACCGAGAGAGACCGAATTCTAGGCAATTCAAGTATTGCAGAAGAAAAATTGATTGATGTTCTTAAAAATTACAATGCTTGGCAAAAAGACCTTAAAAATCGAAATCAAGACCAAGTGGACTGCACAACGAAAGTAAAAAGTATTGTGTCTGAATTAAAAGCAAAGAAAGAAGAAAAAGATAATATTGACAAGAGTTCAGCGAACTCTTTCTTGATCAAGACAAGAAACATCTTGCGTGATATTGAAACTATATTTATAGATACTAAAGAGAAGAAATTTGATGAATTTATTGAGAAGCTTCAAACCAAATCAAATAACTTTTTTAAGACAATCAATATTGATGCTTTCACTGGAACAATAATTTTTACAAGACGCAACAAGGTAAATAGAACAATAGTAGAAGTAGAATTGCAAGAAGATGGCAGAACCTTCTATAAACCAAACCAATCATTGTTAACTTCAATGCATATTTCAATCTTATTTGCCATTTCTGAATTAGCATCAGAAATTAAAGAAGAAAACTTCCCTATGATTTTTGATGCTCCAACTTCATCTTTTGGAGAGAACAAAACAGCTCAATTCTTAAATCTAATTTTTGAAACAGAAAATCAAAAAATTCTTCTTATCAAAGATTTTCTAAACACAGACATAGCGACAAAAACGCTTTCAATAAAAAAAGAGTTTGAAAATGTAAGAAGAGACAAGGCGTTTTGGGTAAAATTAGAACGACCTTTTGATCCAAATAATTTGAAAACAATTAACTCACAAGTAATTACATTATAGGATGAATAATTTATTTGAAAAATGGAAAGAAAAAATTCCAAAATACGATATAGTTTTTAGAGAAACTTTGTTTGACAAATTGACACGAAAAGGTGGTGGTTCTGAACAATCTAAAGAAGATAGAGGCAAGCAGTTTGCCAATAATTACGAATTATATATTTATGCTTTCTTTCTTGGAATATATAATAACGAAAATATTCACATACCTGAGAACTCAAAAAAGGTTGATTTTAGTCACGCAATTCAATTTTGGGGCAGTAAGTCCAATAGATTAGATCGCAAAGACTTCACCAACATACAGGAAAATATGTTTATTGCACTTTTAGCAAAAACAGACATTGACTTAGTAGCGCTTGAAAAAGGGGAATTGATCGAAGATGATGCGGTAAAAAGTCTTATTAAAACTATGGAATCATACACCAATGGAGGACTAATTCGGTTAAAGGAAAAACTGGAAGAAAACCCAAACTACTTTTTACAGCCGACTTCATTTTTGAACATGATTTTAGAAACTGAAACAGTATAACGTTTAAAGAATGCCTGAAAATCCATTAACATATTTAACTAGTAAAGAAGCAAAGAAAGAACTCAAAGTTCAAGATTGTGACTTAGATAATATCAGAAATTCAGTAAATTTTTATAATTTTAATTGATTTAAGAAAATATAAATATTTTCCATCATTATCGCTAAACTGTAACAATGATGAATTAAAAACGTTAAATCCCTTTGTTAATTTTCCTGAAATATCTCTTTTATACTATTTTTAGATTAACCTCAATTGTATTGTTCATTTATCTACCCAACTCTTAATTTAGCAGCATCTTTCCATAAATAATTTGGCAAAGGCTCATTAAGTTCCCATTTAATGTTCATTGGTTTTTCGCCATAATGTTCATTTAATAAGCCTTCTCCCACAAAAACATAACCCATTGTATTTCCAAATTCGTCTGTGTTTTTTTCTCGGATAAAAAGAAGAATCCTTTTCTTATTTTCAATATGTTTAATATATGAAACACCTTTGGGTG
>CANFVI010000014.1 GCA_947450405.1 Flavobacteriales bacterium | reverse complement strand
TTAAATTTGTAACATTGTAAAACAACTGCTTTGGCAGTTTTAAAATATATATATGTCTTGTTCATCATGTGGTACTAAAAGTGGCGGTTGCGCACCCTCGGGGTGTCAGAGCAACGGAACTTGTGGAACAAGCGGCTGTAATGCATTAAACGTCTATGACTGGTTTAAAGACATGGACCTTCCAGATGGTTATAAACCATTTGATATTGTTGAAGTTAGATTCAAAGGCAGTCGCAAAGAGTTCTACAGGAACACTCATAATTTAGATTTATTCACCGGCGATTACGTTGTTTGTGAAGGTAGTTTGGGCTACGATATTGGAACTGTATCTGCAACAGGTGAAATTGTTCGTTTGCAGTTAAAGAAATATCGTGTTCGTGAAGATTCGGAAGAAATTGCTCCAATTCTTCGTGTTGCCAACGAAAAAGAAATGGAGAAATATGAAATTGCCAAGGCAAAAGAGAATGCAACGCTTGAAAAAGCACGCACTATTTCTTTTGAATTGAATTTGGCAATGAAAATTTCGGATATCGAATTTCAAGGAGACGGTAGAAAAGTAATATTCTTTTATACCGCTGAATCTCGCGTAGATTTTAGAGAACTTATCAAGCGATATGCCGATGAGTTTAAAGTAAAAATTGAAATGCGCCATATCAGCTACCGTGAAGAAGCTTCACGTTTGGGTGGTATTGGTGTTTGTGGTAGAGAATTATGTTGCTCTAGTTGGTTAACCGACTACAAGCAAGTAAATACAGGGGCTGCCCGTTCTCAGAATTTAAGTATCAACATGGAAAAATTGGCCGGTCAGTGTGGTCGTTTGAAATGTTGCTTGAATTTTGAATTAGATATGTATCTAGAAGCAACCGAAGCTTTTCCAAAAGCGAAAATTGTTAAAATTGATACAGTTACGGGTGTTGCGTATGCAAAGAAAACAGATATCCTAAAACAGCTTATTTGGTTCTCTTATGATGATAATCCTACTTGGGTTCCATTGCCAGTTGCCTTGGTAAATGAGTGCATGGAGTCTAACAAAAATGGGATTCAAAGTGCTACATTGACCGATTTGGCACCTGCAAACGAAATTTTAGATAAAATTATTGCTGATGAAAAAGCAAATGGGTTTATCGACAATGCTGAATTATTGAAGGACAATGAATTTGAAGGATTAAAAAAGTTAGATTTAAAAGGTCCTAGAAACAACAACAATAATCGCAACAGAAATAACAACAACAAGAGAGAAGGGGGAAATGCTCCTCAGAATCGACCAAATAACAACCGACCTGGATTTAACAACAACAAACCAAACAACAACCGTCCTGCAAACAACAACACTGCAGCACCAAATGTTGAAGGTTCGGTTGTGAATTCTCCTAAACCTAATAATCCGAATTCTCAAAACCCGAATCAACCAAATCGGAATCCGAATAAATTCAAGAAACCTTACAATAAAAATAAAGGTCCTAGAAACAATGACGGTGGTAATAATGCTGGCGGTAACACACCACCAAGTTCTCCACCACAATCATAATTAGAAAATATTTATAACAAAAAAGGCGCCTTAGGCGCCTTTTTTGTTAATATGACAAATACATGCTTTTTTGCTTGTAGAGCTCTCTAAATTGAGGATCTTTTAAGTCTTTAATAAACAGTATAGATTCTCCTGTACTCTTCATTTCAGGGCCTAATTCTCTATTTACATTCGGGAATTTATCAAAGCTAAATACCGGTTGTTTAATTGCCCAACCCGCTGGTCTTTCTGATATTTTGAAATCAGTTACTTTGTTTACACCCAACATTACTTTCATTGCCATATTTACATATGGAACGTCGTATGCCTTACAAATGAAAGGAACCGTTCTAGAAGCCCTAGGATTTGCTTCAATTACATAAACCTTTTCTTCTTTGATGGCAAATTGAATGTTTAATAAACCCACTACGTTCAAAGATTTTGCAATCTTTTCGGTGTACTCTGTCATTTGGTTTAGCACATTTTCGCTCAAATTGAACGGAGGTAAAACCGCGCTGCTGTCACCACTATGAATTCCTGCAGGTTCAATGTGTTCCATCATTCCAATGATATGAACATTTTCACCATCGCAAATACAATCTGACTCTGCTTCTTCAGCCCTATCTAAGAAATGGTCAATCAAAACCCTATTACCCGGTAAATCACCAAGAAGTTTAACTACCGCCTTTTCTAAATCCTCATCGTTGATTACAATCACCATACCTTGTCCACCTAATACATAGCTAGGTCTAACAAGAACTGGATATCCAACTTTATTTGCAATTACAATTGCTTCTTCAGCGTCTAATGCAACACCATATTTTGGATAAGGGATATTTAATTCAGCCAATAAATCGCTAAAACGACCTCTATCTTCAGCAATGTCCATGCTGTCGTATGAGGTACCAATTATTTTGATTCCTCTTTCGTGTAGTTTTTCTGCCAATTTAAGTGCCGTTTGTCCGCCTAATTGAACAACCACACCTTCTGGTTTCTCGTTTTCAATGAGTTCCCACAAATGCTCCCAATAAACTGGTTCAAAATAAAGTTTGTCGGCCATATCGAAATCCGTACTCACAGTTTCAGGATTACAGTTAATCATGATTGCTTCGTAACCAGATTCTCTGGCTGCCAAAATTCCATGTACGCAACTATAATCAAATTCAATACCTTGACCAATTCTATTTGGGCCACTTCCCAACACAAAAACTTTCTTTTTGTCGGAAAATACACTTTCGTTTTCAGCCTCAAATGTTGAGTAAAAATAGTTTGTAGGACTTGGAAATTCCGCGCTACATGTATCAACCATTTTGTATACTCTTTTTATTCCTAAGGATTTGCGTTTTTCGTATACTTCATCAGCGGTTGTATTTCCACCCATTAACCAAGCAATTTGCTCGTCTGAGTATCCTTTTTCTTTCGCTGATTTTAAAATTAATTGAGGGATATTGTCCAAGTTGAATCTTCTAATTTCAGTATCAGTTTTAACCAAATCTGCAATTTGCTCAAGGAACCAACGGTCAATTCTGGTGATTTTTTGAACAGATGAAATCGGAACTCCCAAAGAAAGTGCATCTTTAATTTGGAAAATTCTATTCCAACTTGCATGCTCTAACCCGTCAATTAATTCTTCTAAATTTCTACTTCCTTTACCATCCGCACCTAGTCCGTGGCGGCCAATTTCAAGACTTTGACAAGCTTTTTGAAGTGCTTCTTGGAAGCTACGGCCAATTGCCATAACCTCACCAACACTCTTCATTTGAAGCCCTAAGGTTTTATCAGATCCATGGAATTTGTCGAAATTCCAACGTGGTATTTTTACAATTACATAGTCAATGGCTGGTTCAAAAAATGCACTTGTTGTTTTTGTAACCGGATTTTTTAATTCATCTAAGTAATAACCAATTGCTAGTTTTGCCGCAATTTTAGCAATAGGGTAACCCGTTGCTTTCGATGCCAATGCAGAACTTCTACTTACCCTTGGATTAATTTCAATGGCAATAATTTCTTCGTTCTCAGGATTTACCGAAAATTGAACGTTGCAACCTCCAGCAAATACTCCCATTGAACGCATCATTTTGAATGACATGTCGCGCATTCTTTGGAATGCGGTATCACTTAATGTCATGGCTGGTGCAACTGTAATACTATCTCCAGTATGAATTCCCATTGGGTCAAAATTCTCAATGGTACAAATAATTGCAATATCGTCTTTTGAATCACGCAACAATTCTAATTCGTATTCTTTCCAGCCAAGTACTGCTTTTTCAACCAATACTTCATGAACTGGACTCGCTTCTAATCCTCGTTGTAAGGCACGATCGAATTCTTCTTTTTTGTGTACGAAACTTCCGCCAGTACCACCTAGAGTATAACTAGGTCTAATTACCAATGGGAAACCAATGCGCTGTGCAATTTCTTTACCTTCCAAATAACTATTGGCTACTTGGCTAGGTGCAACGCCTACTCCCAATTCAACCATTAACTTACGGAATTTCTCACGATCTTCCATATTGTCAATAGCCGCAATATTTACCCCGATTATACGACAGTTATATTTCTCCCATAAACCAATTTCTTCAGCTTCTTTTGCAAGATTTAATGCCGTTTGTCCACCCATTGTAGGAAGTACAGCATCAATTTTATGTTCTTGAAGAATTTGCTCAATGCTTTGAACCGTTAATGGCAACAAATAAACGTGATCTGCGTTTATTTTGTCCGTCATAATGGTTGCAGGATTGCTGTTAATTAAAGAGACAGTTATGCCTTCTTCTCTTAGGCTTCGGGCCGCTTGTGAACCAGCATAATCAAATTCACAGGCTTGGCCAATAATAATTGGACCACTGCCAATTATAAGAACGTGTTTTATAGAGTTGTCTTTTGGCATGTTGCAAAAATTAGGCAAAGTTAGATGTCTCTGCCCATATTTTTATCAATGTTGATAAATCTTAATACAAAAACACGAATCCCAAATACTCAAAAAAGAACATGATCCAATAAAGCATATAAAATCTTTTTATTGCTTTTTGATTCTCTGTTTCTAATGTCATTCCAGCAATGCAAATAACACCCAAACAAAGTGATTGAAATATCCCAAATATGATTTTTTTGCTTGGAATTTGAATTGGGTCTGGACTTAAATTGAATTGAAATAGTGTTGGGTAAAATGCATAAATAATTGAAATTAAATATGCTGAAGAAACCAAAATTAATCCTAAATGCAGTGTTTTCTTTTTGCTCAACCTTACTGTTAAGGTATTTATATTGAATTTCTTATCTCCCTCATAATCTGGAATGTCTTTAAACCAAGCAATACCAACACTAAATGCAGTGATGATAAAAGTGAGTAATAAAATTTCAGAATTTAATGTGATTGGCAATCCATGTGTGGTAATGAAAAAATGAATATAGATTCCTAAGTTTACCAGAGGACCCCTTACTATTGCAATGGCAGTCGCTGCCCAAAAATGGTATTTTTTTAATCGAATCGGTGGAATTGAATACAAACTTCCAATGATGGCAATGCCTGTAATGAGTCCCCCAAAATAAAAATTTTGAATAAAAGAGAAGAAAAGCGCAATTGACAAACTACTTACAGCGATTTTCTTAGCCGATGCTGTTGATAATTCACCGCTTGCAATGGGCAAATTGGGTTTGTTTATTTTGTCTAATTCTACATCGTAAATTTGATTCAACCCTGTGATGTATAAATTACATCCCAAGCAACTCAAAAGGGTTACAACAAGTACACCCCAATTTTGCAAATACCCAATTCCTTGAATTTGGTTAGAAATGATAAATAAGGAAGTAACACTTACAATTGTACCAATAATTGTATGGGGACGGCTAAATTTCCAAAGTATTTTTAAATTTTTCACAAGGAATTAAATTGTTTAACAAATATGCTTCATTTTTGTTGTTATATCATGGATTATCTCTCAAATACATACTTACTTTATATAGGTTTATCCATTCTTTGTATCGCTATATGCTTGCTTTGGGCGAAATTTCTACCTAAGCATCTATTTCATTCTAGGAAAGTATTGCATATTGTTTGCATAGGTATTTTGGCTGTTTCAATTCTTTCATTACAGCAACACAAAATATATCAATTTGTTTGGCTTTTGTCTTTCATAGAAATTTTGTTGGTTGTTGCTGTTTTAAAAGGGTTTTTTTATTCTGAGGGACGTAGGAGCTGGGGAATAGTTTATTTCTTGCCCGCGGTAATTTTACTCTTGCTATTATTCCCGAACGACAAATTTTTAGTTTTTCAATCGGTTTTAATATTGGCATTGGCCGATGGCTTTTCCGCACTTTTTGGTAGGATGTTCGAACAATATTTGGAAAAATCTAGGGTCATGAAACTTCAAAAATTGAATTTGGTACATTGGGCAACCGATAAGAAAACGGTTTTCGGTTCTTTTGTTGGGTTTGTTTTGGTTTATCTTATTTGTTATCTGCATTTTCCATACAATAGAGATGGCTTTTTTTTAATCTCTTGCTTTCTAATTTCACTCGTTGTAACTGTTACAGAAATACTTGGTAGCAAGGGAAATGATAATTTTTTTGTACCATTGGTTTCCTTTGTTTTAATGAAGATTTTTATACAATTGGATTCAGTAAGGAATTATTTTGAGCATGGTGAACTGAATATCTGGTTTTGTTTGGCATTGTTTTTTACAGCTGCATTTCTATTCATCAGGTTGAAATGGCTATCAATTTCAGGATCAGTATTTGCCGGCTTAATTGCTTTTATGTTATTGCTTTCCAATTGGAGTTTGTTTCCAATGATTTCTTTTTTTGTAATAGGAACTCTTGCCGGCAAGTTGAATAAAAATGTTGATTCTGATAAAAAGCATGCAAAACCAAGAGATGCTTTTCAAGTTTTGGCAAATGGTGGAATCACTTTAGGATTGTCTGTTTTGTTTATTTTATATAAGGTTTGGTATTTAGAAATCCTCATGCTGATTTCTATTTCCGTTGCTTGTGCAGATACTTTAAGTAGCGAAATTGGGATGAAATTCGGAAAGAAAACCTACGGGATTTTAAATTTCAAAGTCTTACCGAGGGGAGTTTCTGGCGGGGTATCGTTGCAGGGATTTTTGGGAGCATTTTTGGGAGCATTGGTTATTGGTATTTTCAGAATGGATTACTTTTGGATTATTGTAATTGCTGGATTTTTAGGATCAGTTTTAGATAGTATAATTGGATTGCTTTTTCAAGCGAAGTATAATCGTGATGGCCAAATTACTGATATTGAAAGTGGGGATTTAGTGGGCGGTTATCGATTTGTTACAAATGATTTGGTTAATGTATTGAGTAATGTGATTGTTGTTGGAATTTGTTGGTTCTTCATTTTCTAGTTTTAATTGCCAATTGAATATAAAATAACGACTAAGTCGTTTAGGTCATATTCTATTTGAATTGGATATTGATTCTATGTTAATCAACGTCAGAAATTTGCAATTGTATCGAAGGTTTAAAATCTGTTTTCAACTGCGGTTTCTGGATTAACTTCAGATGGGTTTGTGTATAGATATACTGCGAAATGCAGATAAAAAAATAATTAGGTATGATTATTGCAGAGAACGGAGAGTTGAATAAAATGCAAAAAATGGAGTTTCGTATTTTTTATTTCTTTGGGGGAAATATGGTCTTTGAATGTCTAAAATTCAATACGATGTATAAAAATGTTTCCAAAGCGAATAAAGAATTATTACCTTCGTTGTGAATTCATTGTGAATAACTAAAAATAAACCAAATAAAAATTTAATATCAGAATATGAAATTAATGAATAAAACGAGTCAATTTTTGAAATTGGCAAAAACAATGAAAGGGGCTTGGCTGCTGCTTTTTCTCTTAGGACTTCAAGGCTTTTC
The DNA here is from genome assembly GCA_947450405.1 of Flavobacteriales bacterium. Lineage (GTDB taxonomy): Bacteria > Bacteroidota > Bacteroidia > NS11-12g > UBA955 > VMCP01. Next base: position 12,594 of record CANFVI010000014.1, on the reverse strand, counting down.
ATGGGGGCAGGTAGTGTTTGATACTTTAAATCCTAGTTGCACTGCGACTGATGGTTCAATTAAAATAACTGTAACCGGATCGACCTCAACAAACACATTTGAAATTTATGATGGTTCTACATTGGTTGCAAATTATACCGGAACAAATAATCCACATATTTTCAATGGATTAGATGCAATAAAATATCTAGTTAAAGTTTTTGACAATTCGTCTACATTAATCTCAAGTGATTATATATCATTGAAGAGATTGGATTTTGTAAATATTAACCAAACAACAGTTACATGTTTTAATGGATCTGATGGAACTCTTACAATAAAAGGTACAGGTGGAACAATTACACCGGTTACGAGCGATTATTTATATACAGTTTCAAGCGGTGCATGGCAGTCTAGTGGCACGTTTAGCAATTTAGCTGCCGGAACATATTCTTTTAGTGTTAAAGATAACACTGGTTGTATAATTTCCCAAAATATTACTATATCTCAAAATAGTGTAATTAGTACTTTTGTTCAAATAAATACACCTGTTAAGTGTAAAGGCGGTAATGATGGACTTTTAAAAATATTAGCTTCAGGAGGTGTAGCTAGTTACCAATTTAAAGATGGAATTTCGGGGACATATCAAATTTCAAATACCCTAAATAATCTTTCAGCGAGTAATCATACGATTTATGTTAAAGATTCTAAAGGTTGTGAAGTAAATTTTTCAGCAACTATCTCTGAACCAGCAACATCAATATCAGAGATATTGTCAACCACAAACATTACGTGTAATACATTAACTGATGGTAAAGCAAGTTTAACAGCGTCTGGTGGTACAGGTACCCTTACATATTCGTGGGCCGGTACAGGTTCGGTTAGTTCATTTACTTCAACATCTGCAAGTTTAACAGGATTGGCAGCTGGTACATACAATTATGTTGTAACAGATGCAAATAGTTGTACAAAATCTGGAAGTGCTACAATAGTAGAACCAACAGCAATATCAATTTCTTCATCTAAAACAGACGTATCATGTAAAGGTGGAAGCACCGGTTCAATCACATTAACGATAACCGGAGGTACTGGTGCTTATTCATATTCATGGACAGGCCCAACATTCACTGCAACATCTAAAGATATTTCAACTTTAAAAGCCGGTAGCTATACAGTAACCGTAACAGATGCCAATAGTTGCACAAAATCAGCAACAATTGTTATTTCAGAACCGGCAGCTGTTTTGGATGCAACTGCTTCTACTACCAATACAAAATGTAATGGCTCTGCGGATGGTTCAATTAATTTAACCCCATCAGGTGGAACTTCTGGATATACATATTTATGGAGTAATTCATCAACAAGTCAAAATCAAACAAACTTAATTGCAGGTACCTATACTGTTACCATAACTGACGCAAAAAGTTGTACATCTAGTAAATCTTATACAATTACAGAACCAACAGCATTGAGTGTGATATTGTCAACCACAAATATTACTTGTAATGGTTTGAAAGATGGTAAAACTGGTTTAGCGGTTTCAGGTGGAACATCAGGTTACACATATGCTTGGACAGGAACCGGAAGTGTTTCATGGAGAACAGGATCGAAAGATACCATGGTTAACTTGCCAGCTGGAACGTATAATTACGTAGTAACAGATGCCAATAGTTGCACAAAATCTGGAAGTGCAACCATTCAGAATCCTGACACAATTGCTATTTCAAATACAAATACCAATGTTTCTTGTAACGGTGGTAATGACGGAGATATAAAATTAACTTTATCTGGTGGTAGTCCAATTGGATCGCCTGTTTATAACTATTCATGGACAGGCCCTGCTTCTTATTCGGCAACTACCAAAAATATTTCTGGATTAAAAGCGGGAACTTATGTTGTAACTGTAACAGATAATAACTCATGTTCAAAATCTAAAACAATTAATATTTCTGAACCGTCGGCTATTTGGATAAAAGACTCTACCATTCAAGTATCTTGTAATGGATTATCTGATGCTAAAATCTTTTTGAAAGATTCTGGTGGTACTGGAGCACATACATATTCATGGATAGGTCCTGGTACTTTTACTTCAACCAGTAAAAATATTTCTGGTTTAGTTGCAGGTGATTATACCGTTACTGTAAAAGATAATTTGAATTGTACTAAGACATTAAAAGTTACTGTTACTGAACCAAACAAAATAGCTCTTTCAGCAACTGCTACTAATTTAAAATGTAATGCCGATAAATCTGGTGCAATTACTTTAACCATTGCAGGTGGTACTCCTTCATATAATTATGATTGGAAAGGACCGGGTACATATAAAAATACCGTAGATAAAGATCTTACAGGAATTGGTGCAGGTAGCTACAAACTTATATTAACAGATAACAATGGTTGTGCTGATTCAATTACCCAGGTGGTAACTGAGCCTACAAAAATGATTTTAACTTATGATTCGTCTAATGTATTATGTAATGGTAGTAATGAAGGGTCTATTGATTTAACAGTTTCTGGTGGAACAGTTTCTGGTTCTTATGTTTACAATTGGGATGGACCAAACAAATATAATCAATCAACTGAAGATATTACCAAAATAAAAGCAGGAGCATATATTTATACTGTTCTGGACGACAATAACTGTCAACTATTAGATACAATCACAATTTATGAACCTGCTAAATTGCAATTGAATATTGCAACCGTTGCAGTATGTAATGGAGATGGAACCTTAACATTTAATGCATATGGTGGTGTTAAGCCATATTTGTATTATGTAGATGGCAATTCAGCAACAAGTCCAGTTAAAAATTTACCAGATAAAATTTATACTGTATTAACCCAAGATTCAAATAACTGTTTCGATTCTGTAAAAGTAAATTTAAAGCATGTAGATGGAATATTGCCAACGGTCAATGTAAATAATATTACTAAATATTTAAATAATGCGGGAAGCGCATCTATCAAAACATCAGATATAGATAATTCTTCATTTGATAACTGTGGTGTTGATACCATGTACTTGAATAAATACACCTTTAATTGTTCTGATGTTGGAATTGATACAGTGATATTATCAGTTGTTGATGTTAATGGAAATATTAAAACCAAAAAGGCAACAGTCACCGTTTTGGATACCATTTCTCCAGTGATCACTGTTCAAAATACAATTATTACAATTGATACTTCTTCAAATGCCTATTTGAAGCAATCTATGGTTGTTTTAACAAGTTCTGATAACTGTTCAGTTGATACAATTGTGCTCATTAAGAATATTTTTACACTTGCCGATGTTGGAGTGAATTCTGTTTTGATTACCATAACAGACAAATCTGGTAACACGGTTAAAAAATCTGTCAATGTAACTGTTATAATTGGCGATAATGACAATGATAGTATACCAGATTATTTAGAGAAAAACTATGATACTGATAAAGATGGTATTATGGATTATGCCGATATTGATTCTGACAATGATGGTATTTTAGATGTTGTTGAAAATGAGGGGTTGAAAACATTGGTAGACTTTGATGGTGATACCCGCCCAAATTATGTTGATCTAGATGCTGATAATGATGGTATCAATGACGTAGTTGAAGCAGATGTTACAGATGCAAATAATGACGGTATTAAAGATGTTTTAACAGTTTTTGTTTCTACTCCGAATAACCAAGATGGAACAGGTAAAGCCGATTATTTGGATTTAGATGCTGATGATGATGGAATGTTTGATGCGTATGAAAGCAAACAAAAATATACAGATTCTAACAATGATGGTATTATCGATGGTATTGATCTAGACGGTGATGGAATTGTTGAATTTGCAGATGGATCAGGCGTTTGGGGTGATGCATTTGATGTGAAGCCTGTGGATAGCGATTCGGATTTAACAGGTGACTGGAGAGATACTGATTCTGACGGAGACAAAATACCAGATGCAATTGAATTAATGGCCGACACTGATGGTGATGGTATTTCAAATTACTTAGATTTAGATTCTGATGGTGATAAAATTCCAGACGCTGTTGAAGCTGGTTCAACTCCTGGAACGCCAGTCGATACAGACGCGGATGGTAAACCAAACTACTTAGATTTGGATTCTGATGGTGATAAAATTCCTGATTCTCTTGAAGCAGGATCAACACCAAATACTCCTGTTGATACTGATGGTGATGGAAAATCAGATTATATTGATTTAGATTCTGATGGTGATACAATTCCTGATGCAGTTGAAGCAGGATCAAATGGTAATTCTCCAACTGATACAGATGGTGATGGTATTTATGATTTCCGTGAAGTTGATTCAGATGGTGATGGTATTAATGATTCAATTGAAGCAGGATCTAATCCAGCAAGCCCTGTAGATACAGATGGTGATGGTACCCCAGATTATCAAGATTTAGATTCTGATGGTGATACAATTCCAGACAGTGTTGAAGGAAATATTGATACAGATGGTGATGGCAAAGCAAATTATATTGATACAGATTCAGATAATGATGAATTATTGGATATTAATGAATTGGATCCTAACTATAAAATAGCCGAAGTAACTATTCCGGAAGGATTCTCGCCAAATGGTGATGCTGAAAATGATATTCTTTACATCAAAGGATTGAAAGTATTCCCTTCAGCAGAGATCATTGTATTCAATAGAAATGGTCAGATTGTTTTCGAATCAGGTCAAGGATACAAAAACAATTGGGATGGTACTAACAAAGGTTCAAACCCAAGTTTTGGAACTTCACAATTGCCCGAAGGAATTTATTTCTTTGTATTCAAATTTAATGGTCAAAACCGCCAACCAATCTCAGGTAACATTTATATTAAACCTTAATAATTAAAACGATAATGAAAAAAATGATAAAATATACTTTCTTGTTAAGCCTTTGTATGTTGTTGTTTTCGAACAATAAACTAAATGCACAACAAGAACAAATGTATTCGCATTATGATTATAATTCATTTGCATTGAATCCTGCATACGCCGGTTCTAAACGTACATTGGTTGCAAATTCTCTGGTTAGAAAGCAATGGGTTAGTTTTCCTGGTGCACCAACCTATTATAATTTTGGTGTACATTCTCCATTAGTTGGTGATTTTGCGGGAGGATTAAACATTCAATCTGGTACCATCGGTAAGTTTGCTGTTGCGAGTCCAATTTCTGAAACTCAAATCGCTGCTTCTATTGCCTACAATAAGCAAATATCTAAAGATTTACGATTGGCAGTTGGATTAAGAGGTGGTTTGTATAACTATAACTTTAGTTTATCTAAACTTCAAGGTACTGGAAGTGATAATGCATTTAAAAACAACGATTATAATTTTAATGCGCCAATGATTGGTTTTGGTGCTTACTTATATTCCGAGAAGTTCTTTGTTGGATTAGCTGCGCCGAGGATGGTTTTTGTCCCTCAAAATTCCGTAAACAATATCAATATTGAATACGCTGCGAAAACACAATTTAATCTTTCTGCTGGTGTGGTTTTAGATGTAAATGATGACGTGAAATTGAAACCAACTACCCAAATTAAAGCGGGTTATGGAATTCCTGTTCAAGTTGATGTTAATTTACATGCCATCTATAAAGATAATTATTCAATTGGTGCTTTCTATAGAACCGAAGGAGATATTGGAATAATGGCAACTGCTGCTGTAAGTCCTTCGTTTACTTTGGTTTATTCATACGATAGCAAATTGAAACCATTAAATACTTATATTCAAGGTTCCCATGAATTTGGATTGCAATACATGATTCCATATGTTGCCAACAGTAGAGTAAGAGTTCCTAGATATTTCTAATATTTTAAAAATAAGATTCATGAAAATTATAAATAATAATCTAAAAAGATTTGTTTTAGTACTTGTTGGATTGATTTCTTTTTCTGCGGTTAACGCGCAACAAAAGGAAGTTAAAAAACTAGATCAGCAGCGCTATTATCAAATAATTAAGGAAAATAATAATAAAACTACGTCGAAGAAAAATGATTATTTGGCTCAACGTGCTTTGGCATTTTCTTTTGCACAGTCTGAACTTACCGATAAAGCATTTGATGCCTATGCAGAATTGTTAGATAAATATCCAGCTCAAGTTGATGCTGTTGATAAATTGAATTATGCTTTGGTGGCGCGTAAAATGGAATTGTATGGTTTGTCTGATAGTTTGATATTATTAGTGAAAGCAACTCCTGAATTTAAAGATAAACCACTTTTTGATGATTTAACCGCTGATTTTTACGCTGAAAATAAAGACAAACGAAGCGACTATTGGGCTGATTATGATTTTAACTCAAAGTACACCTTTAAGCCATTTCCCAATGCAAAAGCATTAGGTGAATACGGTGTTGTTTCAGATAATAATGGAAACTGTTATTATACTTCTCATACTGAAAATGGTTTACGAAAAGTATTATCTGCTTGGTTTGAGCAACCTTATTACAATATTTTTAAGGCTAAATTTTCAGATAGCAGCATCACTCAACCAACTGAACTAAGTATCAATGCGAAAAACTTAAATCAACATGTTAGCTTTTACGATGCAAAAAATCGATTGATTTACATTACGAGAAATGCGAAAAAAGCAAATGCTAGAAATGAAAAAGTTTTACAAATATTTGCCATTCAGCAAAATCTATTTACAAAAAAATGGAAAGAAATTCCATTTCAATTTAATAATTTAGAATTTTCAGTAGCTGATTTGGTAATTTCTCCAGATGGTTCTAAAGTGATTTTTGTTTCTGATATGCCAGGTGGTTTTGGCAAATCTGATTTGTATGAAGCCGCAATTGTGCAAAATGACCAAAATGGCTTGAAACTTGGTGAAATTAAAAATTTAGGACCTAAAATAAATACTGCGTTAAGAGATAACTTTCCAAGATTTTCAGATTCAGGTGATTTGTACTTTTCTTCTGAGGGACATTTGGGTTTTGGTGGTTTAGATGTATTTGCAATTGATAATGCTACAGGTGCTGCCATTAATTTAGGTAAACCAGTTAACTCTAGTTTGGACGATTTTGCTGCAAGTTTCCATGAAAATTGGGGGACTATGTCTTCAAATAGATCTTCGAATGGTGCTTTGGCAACCGGATTTAACGACAATTTGTATTTCTTTAGATGGATTCAAGAAAATGATTCTAATGCAACTCCTACATCAAATGATGTTGTTGTTAAAGTAATTGATAAGGATACAAAGAAGCCAGTTGCAAATGCAAAAATTGCATTGGATAATTTAGACGATAATGAAAAGTCGATTCAAGCTACTACAGACAATGAAGGAAATTATACTTTTGAAGGAATTTCAAAGGATGTAAAAATACAAGTTGCGTCTCATCCTTGTGGGTATAGATATGCTGTTTCAGAAAAATATTCTTTAACAAATAAGGGTCAAAAATTGGTGACCTTGGTAGTTGAAAAGTATAAAATTGGTGATGATTTAGGAACTTTATTTGATGTTAAACCAATTTATTACGGTTCTAACCTTTTTGCATTGAATGCAGATAGCAAAAAAGAACTTGACCGTGTTGCTATAGTTTTGCAAGACAATACCGGACTTAAAATTCAACTTGGTTCTCACACAGATTCAAAAGGCAGTGATGCATTAAATTTAGAATTGTCAAAGAAACGTGCAAAAGAGGTTTATGAATATTTAGTTTCTAGAGGTATTTCTAAAAAGCGCATGAGTTTTGAGGGATTTGGTGAAACCAAAATTAAAAATCGTTGTAAAAATGGTGTAAACTGTAGAGATGAAGAACACAAAGTAAATAGAAGAACAGAATATTTGGTTAGTGGTATCATACCTTGTGGTCAAATACAATTTGATGAAGATCCAACAATTCCTGTTGTTGTTGATACTGCAACTGTTTCAAATGAAATAGCTGCCAATACAGAAGTTAAACCTAACAATAAACCTAAAAAACAAAACCATGTAGATGTATCAGAAGATCTATCAGCGGGCCCAATTAAATGTGGTGATGCAGATGGTGATGGTATTCCTGATTATTTAGATAAAGATTCTGATAATGATGGTATTCCTGATGCAGCTGAAGGTAAGGGTGATCCTGATCACGATAATTTACCAAACTTTATTGATAAAGATTCTGACAACGATGGTATTCCAGATGCTGTAGAAAAATCTGTTGATTTTGATAAAGATGGTAAAATTAACTTGGTTGATTTAGATTCAGATAATGATGGAATTCTAGACGAAAATGAAGGTGCAGACGATACTGATGGTGACGGTAAAGATAATTTTGTTGACTTAGATTCAGATGATGATGGAATTTTAGATAAGGTTGAAAAAGATAATGATTTTGATAATGATGGAACCCCTAATTTTCTTGACTTAGATTCAGATAATGATGGAATCACAGATAAGGAAGAAGGAAATAAAGATACAGATCATGATGGTAAACCAAACTTTATTGATCTGGATTCTGACAATGATGACATTCCTGACAATGTTGAAGGTAAAAAAGATTCAGATAATGATGGTAAACCTGATTACATTGATACCGATAGCGATGAAGATGGAATTCTAGATAAAATTGAAGCTCCTGTTTGTTTGAGCAACAATAAGCAAAAATCTAAATATGAAAGTCCAGCTTATAAGCCTTCTGTGAAAGTTAAAAAAGCTGAGACAACAAATGAAGAATCTGTAGTAATCGACAATAAAGAGCCCAGTGCCAATGAATCAGTTTCTTCTGCTGTAGAGTATCGTGTGCAGTTTTTAATGTCTAAAAACAGGGTTAGTTTGCAATCATTAGAAGAAAAAGGAATTGTCAATGCATTCGAATACAGAGATGGTGGATATTATAAATATGCAACTGGATCTGGAAACACAACTGAGGAAGAGGCACAAAGTCAAAAAATGAAAATTCGTGGCTTAGGTTATCCCGATGCATTCGTAGTGAAATTTCAAAACGGAAGACGAATTAAATAATATTCAATTTTATAATGAAAAGGGGCGAAAGCCCCTTTTTTGTGTCTATGAAAATAAAAAATTTCTTCCTGCAAAATCAACATTGGTTCTTGCCTTTGTTATTTTTACTTGTTGTAGTTTTTGCCACATTAAGAAATTATTTTTTACCAACATCTACAATTGAGGGTGTTCAATGTGGTGTTACCCAATACAATAATTATATAATTTTTAAAAACTCATCGTTTCACTTATTCGGACAATTGAATTTATATACCCTGTATCCCAAAGAACAGTATGACTTATTTAAATATACGCCTTCTTTTGCGTTAATTTTTGGGTTGTTTGCAGTATTACCTAATGCGATAGGTTTGTTCATTTGGAATTTATTAAATGTTGGGTTGCCAATTTTAGGCTTTTCTCAACTATTGGGTTTAAATAAAAAAACGAAACCTTTGTTGCTATTGTTGTTAATACCTGAAATGTTTACCTCCGTTCTTAATAGCCAAAGCAATGGTTTAATTTTGGGATTAATGTTGTTAGGTTTGGCCGCAATTCAAAGAGAAAACACATTAAAAGCGGTTGTTTTAATTTGTATTACAGGATTTATAAAACTATTTGGAATAGCCCTATTCGCAGTATTCTTGTTATATCCAAATCAATTAAAAAAGGCAATTTTATTGTCTTTTGTTATCGTATTGATTTTGTTTGGACTTCCTTTAATTGTTACACCTTTTGAAACATTAATTCAGCAGTATAAAAATTATTTTGATTTGCTAAAAAATGATGGAAATACCTTTGTAAAGTATTCCATTATGGCATGGTTAAATACTTGGTTTAAAATAGATATTAATAAGAATATTGTTTTAATTGTTGGATTAATCATTCAAATTATTCCGCTGTTTTTCAAAAGTGACTTTTTGAAAAAGAACAGAATACTATATGGTTTTTCTTGGATGATTTGGGTTGTGATTTTTAACCACATGGCGGAATCCGCTACTTTTATTATTGCGGTTGGAGCAATTATGGCTTATTTGGCGCAGAAAGAAAATATCTCAATCTTTCAGTTCATTGCATTGTTTCTTCTCTTCTTCCTAACAGAATTAGGCCCTTCTGATATTTATCCTAAGTACATGCGAATTTGGATTGTTGATACTGCCCAATTGAAAGTATTTCCTTGTATCGTTTTTTGGATGTTGATGCTTTTTGAAATGATAAAATTTGATTTTGCCAAATCAAATTCCATCAATCTCTGATAACCTTTAAATTTATAGTTGTCAGTTATTAATAAAATTAAGGGTAAAATATCATAAATGAACATAACAAAAAACCCCCAGGATATTCCTAGGGGTTTATATGTTGAATCAATGATTTAGTTATCTAGGTCTACGATCGTTTCTGTTGCGATCATTCCCACGGTCACGGTCGTTTCTTTCAGGACGTTCCCTTGGTTCTCTTTCAACATAACCTTCAGGTTTTTCTAAAAGCGCTTTTCTGCTCAATCTATATTTTCCAGTTTTCTTGTCAACTTCTACAAGTTTTACTTCAAGCATTTGTCCTTCAGTAAATACACCTTCCATTGTAGGGATTTTTTCCCATGCAATTTCGCTAATGTGTAACAAACCATCTTTGTTAGGCATAAATTCAACGAATGCACCGAATTCAGTGATTGTTTTTACTTTACCTGTATAAGTGCCACCAACTTCTGGAATTGCAACAATGCCTTTTACAGCTTCAATTGCCTTATTCATTCCTTCGCCGTCGTTACTCAATATTTCAACAAAACCTTTACCATCTCTTTCTTCAATAGAAATTGTTGTTCCAGTTCTAGCTTGTAATTCTTGAATAATTTTACCACCTGGGCCAATAACTGCACCAATAAATTCTTTATCAATAACAATAACTTCAACTCTTGGAGTATGTGGCTTCAATTCAGATGCTGGAGCTGAAATGGTTTTTTCCATTTCACCTAAAATATGTAAACGGCCATCTTTTGCTTGCTTCAACGCTTGCGAAACCATATCCCACTTTAATCCGTTGATTTTGATATCCATTTGACAAGCAGTAATACCATCTTTGGTTCCTACTACTTTGAAATCCATATCACCCAAATGATCTTCATCACCCAAGATGTCGGTTAACACTTGATATTTTCCAGTTTCGTCTGTAATTAATCCCATTGCAATTCCACTTACAGGTTTGTTTAACTTGATACCCGCATCCATTAATGCCATCGAACCTGCACAAACTGTTGCCATACTTGAAGAACCATTAGATTCTAAAACATCACTTACAATACGAATTACATAAGGAACATCTGAAGGAATCATCGCTTTTAAACCTCTTAATGCCAAATTACCATGTCCAATTTCACGACGTCCTGGGCCTCTGTTAGGGCGAACTTCACCTGTAGAGAAACCTGGGAAATTATAATGCAACATCAAGCGGCTTGTACCGTGAAAATAAGGTGCATCTAACAATTGCTCGTCTAATTTACCACCCAATGTTACAGAAGTAAGTGATTGAGTTTCACCACGGGTAAACACAGCAGAACCGTGTGCAGCTGGCAAGTATTCAACTTCCGTGTAAATAGGTCTAACTTGAACTGTTGAACGACCATCTAAACGACGACCAGATTCTAAAATCATGGCTCTCATTTGGTTGTATTCAGCCTCGTGGAAATATTTCTTAGCCAAACGAACCATTCTTGATTCTGACTCATGTCCTTCAAATTGTTTTACATATTCAGAAATGATTGCTTGGAAAGATTCGCTTCTCTCATTTTTAGGTTTACCACTTTCAGCAACTGCGCGAATTGCAGCAGAAGTTTCAGCGATAACACGTGTGCGCAATTCTTCGTCATTGTCTTCATGATTGAACTCACGGGTTGGTTTGCGACCGCCCATTTGCTCTAGGAATGCCAACTGCTCAGCACATTGCTTTTTTACCGCATCATGTCCAAATTTTAACGCTTCCAAGAATTCATCTTCAGACAATTCTTTCATTTCACCTTCAACCATATTTAGGTCATCGGCAGTACCACCAACCAAAAGATCCAAATCAGAATTTTCTAATTCAGATTTGCTTGGATTAATAACCCATTGTCCATTAATACGGCCAACACGTACTTCTGAAATTGGTCCTAAGAAAGGAATATCAGAAAGCATTAAAGCCATTGAAGCTGCTAATCCTACATAAGTATCAGGAATGATATCTTCATCTGAAGAAATCAATTGCAACATTACTTGGGTATCTGCGTGGTAGGTTTCTGGAAACAAAGGACGTAAGCAACGGTCTACCAAACGTGAAATCAAAATTTCATAGTCAGACAAACGCGCTTCACGGCGCAAAAAGCTTCCTGGGATTCTTCCTACGGCAGCAAATTTTTCTTGGTAATCAACACTTAATGGAAGGAAATCAATTCCCTCTTTGGCATCATAACCACTTACTACAGTTGCAAGGATCATGGTTTTACCAACCTTTACTACACAACTTCCGTGCGCTTGACGAGCAAGTTTGCCGGTCTCAATTTCAATGATACGGCCATCTCCAGTATCAAAAGTTCTTTTTTGTATGTTCATTTTAATAATAATTTTTTAAATAAAAAGCCCCGATTCGCTTTGGCGAACGGGGCTTTTCTATCATAAGGAAGAATTTGAGATTACTTACGCAATCCTAATTCTTTAATTAGAGCACGATAT
>CANFVI010000013.1 GCA_947450405.1 Flavobacteriales bacterium | reverse complement strand
TTTTAACAATCTTTGGTTCACATCAGGCATAATTAAAATAGCCGCATCTCCATTTGTAGATGATAACCCATTGCAATTGGCTCCGCCATTTTTCATATACTGAACAACATAAGCAGCCTTATCTGTTTTGACACAAACGGGGGTTGCAGTAGTTACATTTTGATATATCCATTGACCCTTTTTCAATATGGTTGTATTTAATGTACCATTAATAAAAACTTGGGTACTGTCATATGCCGCTACAACTTTGTATGTATACCCACCTGTTTGTGTAGCAAAAGGCATTAAAACATAGTTTTTTCCAAGAGCATTTATAGGCAATACTTGGGTATATAAATGATCTCTACCGCCACTTCCACAAGAAGATTTGGTTACAAAAGCCGATCTATTACCAGAAAATACATTTATTTTACCACAGCCATTTATCACCCTCACTCTGGTACCGGTTAAATCACCATTTTTGGCGCCTGTTGTAGCCCATGATGAAGCAGCAGGATCGGTATTGTTTGTGCCATCAGCTGTTTTTGATTGTACTTGATAAACTTGACCCTTAGTCAATGTAACCGTAAATGCAGTACCTGCAGGTCTACTTGCTACTGAATTTGCTACATTACCTTTGGTTGCTGAGGTAGGTGTAATTTCAACGGTCACACTGTTGTCCATTGCAATAATAACAAATTCACTTTCAGCATAACCACCAGTTACTGTCGCATCTGGCATGTGAGAACATATATAGTATTCAGGAGCAGCGGGAATACTTTCATAAGGCAAAACAAAAGTTCCATCCGAACGGTTAATTTCAAGATTTAAGCAATAAACGTTCACCGGGTCTTGGGCAACAATTCTCAATCCGCGTTTGCTATTGATATCTGTTGAAGGAAATTCAGAACCCGTTGGGTAATAAAAATTACAGTCAACTGGAATTCTATTTACTTTATTCGCCGTGATGGTGTAAGTAACCGCCGACCCGGTTAATCTCGGATTATCCAATACAATTTTCGTATTCACCGTTGAAGTAACGAAAATGAGCAAGGTATCTGGAAAGGCACCGCTTCGTGTTTCCATTTCCATGAAACTCATGTAAAAGGTTTTTCCGGTTGAAGAAATTTGCGCATTTCCCTTTTGCGCAGTTGCAATTAAAATTAAAGTAAATAAAAATACTTTGAATAATTTCTGTAGTCGTTTTGTCATAATTTGCCTGTTAAGACGTAGTCTTAAAACTTTATTTTATGTCAATTATTTTATTTCTAAAATAATTTAACATTTATATGACAATTCACGATGGATAAATGTTGTCTAATGTGTTTCAAAAAATTAAAAAAATGACAATATTAGGAGATTACTCCACTAAATATTAATTCATCTTCATGATAAATAGTGGCAAATTGACCTGCAGTTACTGACTTTTGAGGGACTTCAAAACTCAAAATAAATGAACCGTTTTCCTGTTCAATTAATTTACATTCAAATAAAGCCTGACGGTATCTAATTCTGCACATTAAATCATTAGAATTTATTACAAATTGCTTCATCGACGGTCTCACCCAATGAGCTTCTTCTTTTGAAATAGATAAACCAGCTGAGAAAAGCCCTTTGTGTTCTTCGCCTTGACCAACGTAAATAATATTTTCTACAACATCGGTTTGCAATACAAAAAGCGGCTTGGGTTTACCTCCAATATTTAATCCTTTTCTTTGCCCAATTGTGTAAAAATGAGCACCGTTGTGATCGCCCACCACTTTGCCGTCACTCTTGTTGAATTTTAATTTTTCAATTCTATTTTGCCAAGGTAAACGTGAATCATTTATTATGTCATAATAAGAAATCACTTTCTCATTATTTTCTTCAATTTCAACAACTTGACCCACTTTAACTTTTAATTGTTGTTGCAAAAATTCGGGCAACCTTACCTTGCCAATAAAGCATAACCCTTGAGAATCTTTCTTTGCGGCGGTTGCCAAATTTGCGCTTTCTGCAATCATTCTAACTTCTGGCTTCAAAATCCCTCCAATAGGAAAGAGCGCTTTAGAAAGTTGAAACTGATTTAACTGACACAGAAAATAACTCTGATCTTTGTTTGGATCTAACCCAGCAATTAATTGATATTCTGTTATTCCATTTACAACAACTTCCTTCTTTTGTACATAATGCCCGGTTGCCACAAAATCCGCACCCAACTTAAGGGCATTTTGTAAAAAAACATCAAATTTTATTTCGCGATTGCATAAAACATCAGGATTTGGCGTTCTACCCATCTCATATTCATTGAACATATAATCAACGATACGCTCCTTATATACTTCACTCAAGTCAATAACTTGAAAGGGGATACCCAATTGTTCCGCAACCATCATGGCATCGCGGCTATCGTCTATCCAAGGGCATTCATCTTCAAGAGTTACAGCAGCATCGTTCCAATTCCTCATAAAGAGTCCAATCACTTCATAACCTTGTTGTAAAAGCAAATATGCAGCCACGGAGCTATCAACACCACCACTCATTCCAACAACAACCCTTTGTTTCTTCATAGACCTATATTTTACCCAACCATTTCCTCAAAAACCACTCCCCTGCAAATATAAAAACCAATAACAACATCACCCCAGAAATTTGTATAAAAGAGAGTGAAGTTTCTTGTTCAACAATTCTTTCCGTGGCAATTAAATTATTAGATAAAGCAATAATTATTTCATTTAAATTATTTTCCATATAAAAACTCCCCCCATTTCCATGAGAAATTTGACGCAATAAATCAAAGTTAGAAGTAGTATTATTTTGTTCCAATCCGGAATGAGAAATCGAAATTATTTGTTCGTCATAAATTGCAGGATTTGCCTTCAAAGAGGCACGAATTCTGTAGTTCCCAACTGACTTAGGATTAACAATACACCGATATTTGTTCAAATTCTTACTTATGGGCAATTGGATTTTAATCCCCGTTGAATCGATCAAATAAACCTCTATTTCATCTTTGTTTTGAGGCAAGCCGGTTTGATCAAAATGAGAAACGGTAATATTCTGCTCTGAGCCCAATAAAAATGTACGATTGGGCAATGAAATTTGAATTTCTTTTTGCTTTTTACCCGATGCTCCTAGCCATAAAACATTCTTACTCACCCACTCATCAAACAATTTGGATTCATTGTTGATTCTTCCCTCATTCATTCTCCATTTCCAGATACCATTTCCAAAAAACCACAAACTGCGTAAACCTTCTTTTTCGCAACTTCCAAAAAGCGGATAATTGGTTTGTATTCCATTCCATTTTTGAAATAATTGTGTTTGAAAATCTCCATTTAAGGCAATTCTTGTTAATGGAGTGTTCACTGCTCCTAATGATTTCCATTGACTTTCTGTTCCTTCCAATAAAAAAGGCCCATAATTCTCATTAACATGCGTAGCAACTTCTTGCCATTGATTAAAATTGGCACCAATATTTTGATTTAATTGCTCAGAAAGCAACGATGCACTTACAGGATTATCAACAAACACCCATATTGGTACGCGCTTTTGAACAACATTCATAACCGCATTCAATTCATTTTTATTGGATGGAAATCCATGAAATACATAAATATCAGCACCCGATTGCAAGCCATTCAAACCACTATAAATAGAAATATCGTTTTGAATTTTAGATTCCAAAGCCAATTTTAAAGATTTGATATCGGGATGAGGTTTACCGTATACCAAATGTATTTTCTTTTTCTCATCAACTACTTGAACCCAAAAATCTCTGGAATTATTTACGCTATTCTTTTCTACTATCTTTCCTTTTATTTGAACTGAATATTTTACCCAGCCAATTTTTGAAGGTTTGACTTCGAAAATAAACTTAGTAAAATCATTCAAATTGTTGGGAACCCAATTCTTAGATTGAACAATTCTATTTCCTTCTTTTAATTGAATTTCTACATTGCCAACAGGAAATTGTTTTGCTTCAAAAGAACCTTCAACAACAAATGTATTTTCTTTAAAAACCTGATCGTTGGCCAAACATCCTGTAACCATCAAATCCAGGTATTGAACAGAATCACCTATAGCAATTGTAAATAAGGGCACCTTGCTTTTAACACCACTAAAATTCGGCATTTGACCTTGGTTCATTATTCCATCAGAAATAACCAATGCAGCTGTAACAGATTCATCTTTTGCTTGTTGTTTAAAATGCTTAATAATTTGATCAAAGCGGGTGAATTGCTTCATATCATTTGGAATTTCATTCCCTTTTGAAACAATTTCTTTGGCAAAATTGAATGCAGCCACATTGATTCTATTTCCAAATTTTAAATTTAAAAGAGAATCTAATTTTTCGCTGATCTTGAGGGACACTGAATCACAAGATGCACTGGCATCGCGATAAATCAACAATTTAGATTTTACAACTTTATTCGTTTTTATTGTAATAGTTGGTGCAAAAAACAACAACACCAATATGAAAATTCCGATAAATCTCAGAATTGAAGCAATTTTCCAAAGTTTATCTTTTTGAAAATCCTTTGAATAAACCAAATAAGATACTCCCGAGGCAATAATAATGGCTGTTATCAGCGCATACCAAGGAATATCAATCATAAATGAATTTTATTTAATTCCCTACAACAACAATGCTGCTTCTTTTGATCTCACCTTCAAGAAAAATCAAATTGTAAACTCCATTCGTTAATCCAGTAGTATTTACAATAACCCCAGTTGCGTTGGATGAATATTGAATTGGCATTTTTACACCTGTCAATGACAATATTTCAATTCCAGATATTGAAGCATTGCTTTGAATTTGGAAGGCATTTTTAGAAGGATTAGGAAAAACCGATGTGTAATTAGATAATGAACTCAAACCTACACCCCATCTTACGTAGATATTAAAAACCATCGTATCAATTTTTGATGGACTATTTACGTCCCACATTGCATATTTCACAATGGCAGTATCAGCAAAACCATTTGGGAATGCTGAAATTTTCAATGATGATTCTTCATCGCCAACGGGAATGTCAAACATAGTTCCTGAATCACCGAACGAATTATTGCAATTTACGTTGTCGCAAAATGAAACATCCCATTTTGCAGGATAATCAACAGATACTTTTTTATATTTCAGTTTTAAAACTGATGCACTTTCATTTTTAATATGAATCGCACAATCCATTGATCCACTTGCATTTGGATAGAAATATTGTACTTTACCCCCTACAAAACTATAAGTTTGTGCAGAAACAGAGGAAATTAAAACCAAAAAGCTGAAAGCAGCCAACAATTTTTTCGCAAAATTTTTCATTCCCACAAAAATAATCAATTGTATTGAGATAATTAGAATTCCGCTACAATAGAATTCGACCAATGACATAAATCTTGCACAATACCGCCAAAAAGTACATGATTAATAATATTATCATGGATAGAATTTTCTTGAATTTCTGGGGTATACCAATAGGTTCGAATTCCGGCATTTAACCCACCACGAACATCAGTATTGATATTATCTCCTATGTAAAGTGCTTCTTTGGAATCAATATTTGCATGATTTAATGCCCATTGAAAAAAATCAAGTGATGGCTTTGCCAGCCCTACTCTTTCGGAGGTTTGCAAATAATTCACAAAATTTCCGATGCCAGATTCCGATAATTTAAGTGTTTGCGTTCCCTCAAAACCATTGGTTAGAATTCCGATTCTAAACTTCGTCGAAAGCATTTCCAAACACTCCAAAGCACCAGGCATGAGTTTGGTCATTCTGGGACAAATATCCAAATACTCTTGCCAAATATTCTCTGGCTGCAAGGCATGAGGCAATCCCATTAATTCAAAAGTATCGGTAAACCGCTTTGTTCTTAAGGTTTCTTTATCAACTTCGCCTTTTTCATAACGCAGCCAATAAGCTTGATTTACATCTTTATACAATGCAACAAATTGATCTACTTCATACCCTGTATGGTGTTTCAATTGATGTCGATCGTGCAACACATTCAATGCATCTTCTGCATTTCCATCGAAATCCCACAAAGTATTGTCAAGATCTAAAAAAATCCATTTAATTGCCACTTTGAGGGATTTTATATGATCAAGATATTTTATCTAAATGATCGCAAAGTGATTCAAATATTTGATCAATTTCACCAATTCCTTCAACACCAAAATATTTATTTTTTGCTGAATAGTAATTTTGAATTGGCAAAGTTTTGTTCAAATATTCTTGGAAACGGTTGCGAATAGTATCTTCACTTTGATCATCGGCACGCCCGCTAGTTTGGCCGCGTAACAATAATCTAGTTACCAATTCGTCTTCATTTACTTCCAATCCCAAAACGATTGAAATTTCCGTATTGAAATCTGTCAACATTGAATCCAAAGCTTCTGCTTGTGCAATTGTTCTAGGAAAACCATCAAATATAAATCCTTTGGCATCTGTATTGTCGGCCATAAAATTCTTTACCATACCTATAACAACTGCATCTGGAACCAATTCTCCTTTTGAAATAAATTCATTGGCTTGATTTCCAAGTTCAGTGCCTGCATTGCGTTCTGCCCTTAACAAGTCACCAGTAGAAATATGTTTTAAGTTATATTTCACCAAAATTTTTTCACTTTGAGTTCCTTTTCCTGCACCTGGAGGGCCGAATAATATTAAATTTAGCATAATTTGAGGGTACAAAGTAAAGGAGTGTTTATGTAAATGACAATAATCTGCTAATTTTGTAAACGCAGTTTATAAATAATAATATAAATTTTCAGGTACAAAAATCAAACAATGGAAGAAAATACAATTGAATATCAAGAGATTATAAAAAACATCCGAGAAATTTTCCATGCAAAAGAAAATGAATTTATTCCATTGCATGCACCAAATTTCAGAGGAAATGAAAAGAAATATCTCAATGAATGTATAGATTCAACTTTTGTTTCTAGTGTTGGACCCTTTGTTGACAGGGCAGAATTAGATTTGGCAGAGTACACCGGGTCTAAATTTGCGATTGCATGTTCTAATGGAACATCTGCGCTCCATATTGCCTTGAAATTATGCAATGTTGAGCAAAATGATTTGGTTATTACCCAACCGTTTTCATTTATTGCAACGGTTAACGCCATTTCCTATTGCGGCGCTACTCCGGTATTTATTGATATTGATAAAAATACATTGTCTCTTTCTCCAGAAAAACTCCAAGGGTTTTTAAAATCCGAGTGCCATATAGAAAACAACATTTGTATCCATACAAAAAGTGGAAAAGCAATTAGGGCTTGTGTACCGATGCATACGTTTGGATTTTGTGCAGAAATTGATAAAATCATTGAAATCTGTAACGATTATTTTATCGACGTAGTGGAAGATGCTGCAGAAAGTTTGGGTTCGTATTACAAAGGCAAACACAGTGGCATTTTTGGAAAGTTCGGAACAATCAGTTTTAACGGCAATAAAACCATTACTTCGGGTGGTGGTGGGGTTATTTTAACCCAAGATGAAACTTTGGCAAAAAAAGCAAAACACCTAACCACACAAGCAAAAGTACCCCACGCATGGGAGTTTTTCCATGATCAAATTGGATACAATTACCGAATGCCAAATATCAATGCGGCCTTGCTCTGCGCTCAATTGGAACAACTTCCTGAGTTTTTAGCAGAAAAAAGAACGTTGACAGAACAATATACGGAATTATTTTCACATTTCAAAGACATTCAGTTCCTTAAGGAACCAAATGAGCAACACAGCAATTATTGGCTGTGCGCTATTTTACTTCCCTCAAAAGAAGAAAGGGATGCCTTTTTAAAGTTAGCAAACGACAAGAAAACCATGTGTAGACCAGGATGGGAATTGCTATTTACCCTACCCATGTTCGAAAACAATTGTGTAATGACGGACTGTTCAACGGCAATAGACATTCAAGCCCGTTTAATCAATATTCCAAGCAGCCCATATTTCGCAAGATGAGAAAATTGAACATACTTTTCATCGGTGGAGGAAAAAGATATTCTGCGGCTGAGTGTTTTATTGACGCTGGCAAAAAATTGGGCATTGAAATTCATATATTCGCTTATGAAATGGGATTCGGTTTGCCTATTGAGAAAATTGCAACTGTATTTCAAGGTTTGAAGTTTTCAGACCCAAACATCCTAAATGATATCAAAAAAACAATTTCAGAAAATCAAATTGAAATTACCATTCCTTATCATGACCATGCGGTTGAACTTTTGGCTCAATTAACAGATTTTGTTTTTACACCAACTTCAGATTATTCCCAATGCCAAACTTTTTTCAGCAAAAAGACCTCTAACCTCTTTTTTGAATCAATTGGAATGCCAACAGCAGGTTTCGGAAATAAAATACCAGCAATTGCCAAGCCAGACAAGGGCTCTGCAAGCAAAGGCTTAATATTTTTCAATGAACAAAATGAACTTGACGAATTTTTAGCGTCAGATCAATCTAAAAACTACGAGATTCAAAACTGCATCAAAGGACAAGAATACTCGGTTGATGGATATATTGCATTAAACAGCGATTTTCAATTTTTTGGAATTAGAAAACGACTTGAAACTTTAGGCGGCGAAGCTGTAAAAAGCCTTACTGTTGAAAATGATAAAATTAATAATGCCTGTAAAATTCTTGCAAATCAAGCTGGTATTAAAGGCGCAATTACCGTTCAATTTATTGAAGATTCACAGACGAAAGAAATTTACACGATGGAAGTGAATCCAAGATTTGGAGGAGCAATGCTTACCACATGGGGTGCTGGGGTTCCATGGTTTGAGATTGTTTTGTGTGATTATTTAAAATTAGAAATACCTAAATTCTCTTTCAAAACGAATACATTGATGGTTAGAAGTTTTAGAGAACATTATTTTGAAGGATATATTCATGAATAAAACATTTATAATAGCTGAAATTGGAGTGAACCACAATGCTGATTTTGAATTGGCGGTTGAAATGATAGACGCTGCTTCTAAATGCGGAGTAGATGCAATAAAGTTCCAAACTGCAATACCTGAATTGGTTCAAACGTCTACCGCACCTAAAGCGGATTACCAAAAGGTAACTACTGGAAATGCAGACGAAAGTCAATTGGAAATGTCGCGTAAATTCCATTTTACTCATGATATTTTCCCATTTCTCAAACAAGAAGTCGAAAAGCGTGGCAAAATATTTTTATCTACGGCTTTCGATTTAAAAAGTTTAGATTATTTAACAAAAATGGGTGAAACCATTTATAAAATTCCTTCAGGAGAAATTACCAATTTGCCTTACTTAAGAGCGATTGCGCAAAGGGCATCTCAAGTATATATTTCAACAGGAATGGCCACCATGGAAGAAGTTGAAGACGCAGTAAATGCGCTTTTGGCAAGTGGACAAACAAAAGACCAAATTACAGTTTTACAATGCAATACTGAATATCCAAGTCCCATTGCAGATGTAAATTTATTGGCCATGGTTGAAATGGGAAACAAACTTGGAATTAAATATGGCTATAGCGATCATACCCCAGGAATTGATATTTCAATTGCTGCCGTTGCGCTTGGTGCCACTGTAATTGAAAAGCACTTCACTACCGATAAAAGTTTACCAGGTCCGGATCAACAGGCGTCATTAGATCCCTCAGAATTCAAAGCTTTGGTAGATGGCATACGAAATATCGAAATTGCATTGGGTTCAAAAGTGAAAACAACTTCGCCAAGTGAAGGTAAAAATAAGTTTATTGCTAGACGCAGCATTTTTTCTTCGAGGGATATTGAAGCCGGTGAAATATTGAGCATGGAAAACCTAGTGATTTTACGTCCAGAATCAGGAATATCTCCCATGTTTATCGATGAATTTATTGGAAAAACTGTAAAAACTGCAATTCCCCGTCAAACCGCCTTAAGTTGGGAACATATTCAATGAAAGCAAACACTGTAATATTTGATTTAGACAATACAATTTATTCAGAGTCGGACTATTTTCACTGTGTTTTTAATCAATTTTGCGATGCAAATAAGATTAATTTTCAAGTATTTGAATTTTTATTTGACAACTTTGATTACTATCGTTTTAACAAAAAGGATATTTTCAAATTCGCTTTAGAAGAGGTTAATTTATTTAATGAAACTTATCACAATCAACTTTTTCAATTGTTTATTTCAATTGAATGTACAATCAATCCAAATTCAGGAATAAATGAATGGTTTGAATATTGCCTAAATAACAATCTTAAAATTGCCATTCTCACAAATGGAATAATTACGGCACAAAATAACAAATGGAATTGTTTGAATTTAACAAATAAGGATAATTGCCATTTTGTACCTGCAAGAATATTTCAAAATGAAAAACCATCATTGGATGCTTTTAATGGAATATTAAATCAATTAAATGTTTCTTGGGAGGATTGCATTTTTGTAGGAGATAGATATGAAAACGACCTTGAGCAGGGTGTAAAAAATGGAAGTCACGGAATTTTAATTGGCGACGAATCGAATCATAAAAATGTTCAATCCTTTTCTTCAATTCAAGAAGCATTTAATTATTTTCAAACACTATAACCAATAATTAAATAGATTTGCAACAATATGAGTGTTAAAATTGGAATACTAACAAGTTCAAGGGCTGATTACAGTATTTATTATCCGTTGATTAAAGCATTGAACTTGCTACCCAATTCTCATATTGAAATCATCGCATTTGGTACGCATTTATCTGAAAAATATGGATACACAGTGAATCAAATTTTAGCAGATGGGTTTAAAGTGCAACACAGAATAGAAAATACATTTGCGTTGGGTGATTCGCCAAAAGACATTTCCGACGCAATGGGAAATACCTTATTGCAATTTTCCAAATTCTGGCAATCAAATCAATTTGATTTGGTGTTTTGTTTAGGCGATCGTTATGAAATGTTTGCTGCTGTTTCAGCCTCGGTTCCTTTTCAAGTAAAAATTGCCCATTTGTATGGTGGCGAAAAAACGGAAGGGGCCATTGACGACTGTTTAAGACATGCTTTAAGTGTAATGTCTAAATACCATTTTACAGCATGTGAAGCCTATAAGAATAGGGTAATTGAACTTACATCTCATTCGGGAAATGTATTTAATTTTGGGCATTTGAGCATAGATAATTTGGAACGATTGCCGTTGTTAAATATTGAGGATTTACTAATTAAAACAGGTGTTAATTTTGCAAAGCCAACCATTTTATGCACTTTCCACCCGGAAACTGTAAACTATGAATCAAATACACTTTACGCTAAAGAAATTTGCGATGCGTTTTCTGAACTTACTGAATTCCAAATTCTCATTACTATGCCTAACAGCGACACAGGCGGAGCAATTATTCGAAGTTCATTTGAAAAACTAGCAGCGTCAAACCCCAATATCATTACCACAGAAAATCTCGGTACAATTGGCTACCTTTCTGCAATGAAATATTGCAAAATGATGGTGGGCAATACTTCTAGTGGTTTTGTGGAAGCTTCGTATTTCCCAACTACAGTAATTAATTTGGGTGAAAGACAAACTGGAAGAATTATTACTCCAAATATTTTCAATACGCATATTCAGAAACAACAAATTATTGATGCGGTTAGGAACAACATCAATAACACATATGAAAACACAAAAATTCAAATTTATGGAAGCGGCAATACTGCGGAATTAATTTGCAATGAAGTTCAAAATACTATTTTAAAAAACCGCTATTTACATGATTGATATTTCTGCCCATACAATAAATTATAATGACCCAATTTCATTGGCATTGGAAAAATTAAACTTACCATACCATTTGAGAACTGTTTTTGTATTGAATTCTGAAAATCAGGTAATGGGAACAATCACCGATGGAGATATTCGTAGGGGATTGTTAAATGGAATAGATTTTAATCAAAATGCCGAAACGTTTGCTTTTAAAAACTTTAAGTTCATTGAGGAAGGTCAGGTATCCATAGAACAATTTAGAATTTGGAGAGAAAAGCAAATTTTCATTTTACCTCTATTAAATTCTAAAAATGAATTGATTGATATATTAAATTTCAATCAATTAAAAAGTTATTTACCTCTAACGGCAGTAATAATGGCTGGTGGATTTGGCAATAGATTAAGACCCCTCACTATAAACACGCCAAAGCCAATGTTAAAAGTTGGTAATTTACCAATTCTGGAAATTAATATTAGAAGATTAATTTCTTATGGAATTAAAGATATTTTCATCTGTGTAAATTATTTAAAAGAGCAAATCAAAGATTATTTTGGCGACGGTTCCAATTTAAATTGCAACATAAAGTACATAGAAGAAAACGAACCCCTAGGAACAATTGGCGCCTTGTCATTGATACCTGAAATCAGCACCAAACACACACTTTTATTCAATGCTGATTTGTTGAGCAATATTGATTTTGAAGAAATGTATTTAAGGCATTTAACTACAAATGCAGAATTAAGTATTGCAACAATTCCGCATAAAGTGACATTGCCTTATGCTGTTCTAGAAAATGAAGGGATTAATATCACTGCAATTGCCGAAAAACCAACTTATACTTATTTTGCAAATGCTGGCTTTTATTTATTCAACTCTAGTTTAATTGATAATATCCCTCAAAACACATTCTATAATGCTACCGATTTCGCTGATCAATTAATTGCCTCAAAAAAATCAGTTATAAGCTTTCCTATTCACGGATATTGGAATGATATTGGATCTATAGACGATTACCAAAAATCCAACGAAGATTTCCCAACCATCAATTTCTTTTAAATGAAAGTACTTTGCATCATTCCTGCCAGAAGAGATTCTAAGGGAATTCCTGGTAAAAATTGGAAATTATTGAATAATGTTCCGTTGGTTGGGTATTCTATTGAAGTTGCAAAACAATCAAGTTTAATTGATGAAATTTGCATTAGCACCAATTCAAACGAAGTTATTGAAATAGCAATCAATAATTATGATTTAAAAGTTCCATTTACCCGTCCAGATGAATTGAGTTTGGATATCACTTCTTCGCACGATGTTTTAATTCATGCAATTGAACATTATGAATCCAACAATGTTTTATTTGATGTAATTTTATTATTACAACCAACTTCTCCTTTCCGAAAAGTTGAGTTTATAAACGATTGTATCGAATTATTTAAAAAATCTGATTGTGATATGGTAGTTAGTGTTTGCGAAACCCATTTAAATCCTTATTACAATCTTTACAATGAAACGGATGGATTTATTCATCGCAGTATCCAGAGCAATTTTACACGCCGCCAAGATTGCCCTAAAACGTATTTGGTAAATGGATCAATTTATGTTATTTCTGTAAATTCCCTAAAAAACCAGCAATTACATGAAATGAAAAAGGTTATTAAATACGAAATGCCCGAAGAATTCAGTTTGGATTTAGACACCTTAAGTGATTGGGAAAAGGCCGAATATATATTAAGTAATCTATGAAAATAATTGACACGATATTGTCTTTGGCAAAAATCACAATAAAAAGTAAATTTTTTTTGCCAAATTTTCAGGCAACTGAAAAATCAGTTGTAATTATTGGAAACGGACCAAGTGCCAAAGAATATTTAGATAATTTTCAATTTAATAATTCAATGCCGTCAATGTGTGTAAACATGTTTGCGGCAACTCCTTCATTTACAATTATCAAACCTAAGTACTATTTGATGTCCGACCATGCATTTTTAGATTTCTCTGAAGAAGTTTTTATGGATGCTTCAAAATTACCAAGACTAATGAAACAGCCAGACTTTTTGCAAATTCAAGAATTAATCAATTCGGTTTGGAATTCTATTTTTTCTGCAGAATGGGAAATTGTATTATTCATCCCACAAATTTACAGAGGTACTTACATTGTGAATTTTGCCATGAGTAAGAATATAAAAGTTCAGTTTTACAATTATACTGTTGTAAAAGGATTTACATGGTTTGAGAATTTTATTTATAAAAACAAATTGGGCAGCCCACAAAGTCAAAATGTAATTAATTCATGTATTTACCAAGCCATAAATTCTGGATTTGAATATGTATATTTGGTAGGCGTTGATAATAATTTCCATTTAAATATGATTGTTGATGTAAACAATCAACTTCAACATGTAGATGATCATTTCTACAAAGTAAATAAAAAAACAACACCTCAATTGCATGCAAATGGCGCACCAGTGAAAATGCATGAGTTTTTCCTCAGTTTGCACAAAGCATTTTACGCACACCATCGCTTGCAAGAATATGCCCAATTCATGGGTGTAAAAATTTACAATGCAACAAAGGGTAGTTTCATAGATGCATACCCAAGAAAAGAAATTCAATAGGTTTAATTACTTTTGCAATCTTAAACATGAATATTTCAGGTAAAAAAGTACTTATTACAGGCGCCGATGGTTTTATTGGTAGCCATTTAACAGAAGCTTTGGTTGCTCGTGGAGCCAAGGTTAAAGCATTTGTATATTACAATTCCTTTAATTCTTGGGGATGGTTAGATACTTTACCTAAAAATATTCTCAATGAAATAGAAATTTTTTCGGGGGATGTTAGAGATCCAAATGGAGTATATACCGCAATGGAAGGTTGCGAAGTAGTATTTCACTTGGCTGCATTAATTGCCATTCCATACAGTTATCACTCACCAGACAGTTATATTGACACCAATGTAAAGGGAACTTTGAATATTGTTCAAGCCGCCAAACGTTTAAACATTGAAAGGGTTTTGGTAACCTCCACAAGTGAGGTATATGGCACCGCTCAATTTGTTCCAATTACAGAAACACATCCAAAACAAGGACAGTCGCCTTATTCAGCATCAAAAATTGGTGCCGATGCCATAGCCGATAGTTTTTTCAGAAGTTTTGAAACACCAATTACTTTGGTGCGCCCGTTTAATACCTACGGTCCAAGACAATCTGCAAGAGCTGTAATTCCTACAATTATCACACAATTGGCAAATGGTATAGAACAAATTAAATTAGGCGATACAACCCCAACCAGAGATTTGGTATTTGTAAAAGATACGGCTGAAGGATTTATTAAAATTGCTGAAACAGAATCATTAATTGGGCATGAAATTAACATTGCTACAGAAAATGAAATTAGTGTCGGAAACCTAGCACAACACATTATCAATCAAATCAATCCCAATGCTTCAATTTTACAGGACTCTGATAGGTTACGTCCTCAAAACAGTGAAGTTTTTAGATTGTTAGGATCAAAAGAGAAATTGGTGCAACACACAAGTTGGTTCCCTCAAACAACCATTGAAGATGGATTGGCAACAACCATAGAATGGTTTAAAAATCCTGAAAACCTAAAGCAATACAAGCACGAAATTTACAACGTATAGCTTACTTACGCTTGATGACTTTATTCATCATGCTTTTTACGTCATCGCTTAAATTAAATTTATAGATGGCAAACATGGCGATGCCTATAATTGTTAGTGTTTTTATTCCTCCAAAAACAACAAAATGAATATTCATGGTATTCTGCCAAATTGCATTTATCCCAAATAAAACGCTAAAAAGAATACCCACCCAAAGGATATTCCATGTAAGTGGATTCATTCTATAAATTCGCCAAATAAGTAAGGCAACAATTAAACCTGAAATACCCCAAGTAAATGCAGTTGCAATGGCAGCACCTTCCAAACCCCAAAGGGGTATTGCATAGTTATTAAACAAAATTCCAAAAAATACTGCTCCCAAATTCACAATAAGAGAAAGGTAATATTTCTTTGAAAAAGTGAGCATTGCCGATGAATTGCCCTGTATCAATATGAGCAATTTACCAATACCTAGAAATAATACAGCATACTTCCCTGCTGCATATTTTTCACCATTGGGCATCAATTGAAAAAAAACATCAATGTTTATCCAAATAAGCAAAAGCGCCAAACAGCCCAAAATAAATTGATTCAAACTGGTTTTTTGATATAAGCGCGCTATTTCATTGTTGTCTTTAAGGTGAATTGCTTCAGCCAATTTAGGATTAGATATTTGCAAAATACTCCGGGTCGGAATTTCTATAAGCACTGCCATATTTACCGCAATTCTATATATTCCGGTATCTGAAAACCCCTTCATTGAACTGATCATTACAAAATCAATTCTTTGAACGAATAAATTTGCCAAATAGGTCAAAAACAAATAGCCCGTATACTTTGAAAACTCTGATGTCAAATTTTCTGTTTGACGCACAAAATGCAAATCTGGCTTGAAAGAAATATTTGTATTTTTAATAATATAAGTAAAATTCAAAATTGCTATAACTCCATAAATCAATGGGATCAAGTGTACAGACTGCGAAAAGTGCAATGTTTTAATATAATACAGATAACCAATGAGACCCAACAAAATCCTTACTACATTTTCTCTCAAAAAAGATGCAAAAATGATACTGCCAATTGAAGATGAAAAAATCTCAAAAACGTTATTGAAAACAAAAAAGAAAATAAACGGCAGTAACCAATAGTAATATTGTTCAAAATCTGTTGAGTTTTTGCCAAAATACACCATAATTGGATCTTTGAAAAACAATAGCGCTAGAGCGGTAATGATAAAACCGACCAATGGAATTACAAGAATCCAAAACCCCGCACCATTATGTCCTTTGTCGTTATTTTTAAATTGAGGAAAAAACTTCCAAATAGAATATCCAGTACCCATTTGAGCGACACCGGCCAATAGAGCCCCCATCTCAATAAACAACCCAATTACGCCATTTTCCGATTGTGTGTAAACCAATGGGAATAAATAAAATGTAGTAAACAGCCCAACCAAACTACCCGTATAGTTGACCACAGAGGCCCAAAGACTTTGGCGAGCTATAACTCCTGACATACATACAAAGGTAATTCGGAATATGAAAATTTGAAATTGTATTTTATTGTTTGATATTGTAGAGTATTGTGTATGTAAAAGGTCTTTATTTTTATTATTATTTTTGATTTTTTTTGATTTTTGTTGATTTTTGTTGCTTTTAACCAGAAAAACGCATTAATTCGTAGATAAATACTGAAAAACACAAACAACATGAAAAAATTATTACTATTGGCTGTTATTTCTGCAAGTGTTGTGGGAATGATGCAAAGCTGTAAAAAAGACACGCCAACTGGCGCTAGCAGTGCAACTTTAACTGTTGCGAACAAACAACGTTCTTTATTAATTTATAACACTGCAACATGGTGCGGACCTTGCGGCGCGTATGGTGCTCCTGAATTCAAAGGTGCTATCAATACAATGAGCAGCGATGACTTGGTTTCAATTGATTTACATACTTCTGGTTCATCTTTATTGGTACCTTACTATTATGATGGAGCAAAAGATTCATTGTATGTTTCTCCTTTTGCTATGCAATTGTATGGTCAAACCAAACCAAACGGATACATTCCTCATTTCTATTTGAGTAATTCTTTCTTAGGAAATACTGGAACAACAGCTAAAACTATTACTGACAATGCTGTTAGTTACAATAAAAATGCAGTTCTTAACAATGATAACAAAGTTGAAATTGGTGTTGCTGCAAATGCAAGTTTGAGTGGTAACAAATTCACTGTAAACTACAAATTACAAGCTTTCGGTCCAGAAACAGGTGCTAAATATCACACTACTGTTTTGTTGGTTGAAAAATCAATTAATACATACCAAGCTGGTGCTACAAACAACAGCGCTGATCAAGAGCACATTATCCGTGCTTCTATGCAAAATGATGCAAACGGAAAACAAACAGCTTTCTCTCAAACTGCAGTTATGGACAATCCAGCAGCGAATGCAATTGTTGACAAAACTGCTACTTTTGACTATGTTCCAGCTTCTGCTAAATGGGTTAGTGCATTAAATGCAGCTTACCAATCTAGCCTTGGTCGCGACTTCGGTTGGTGGAATTTAAACAAATCTAACACTGCTGCAGTAGTTATCGTTTGGAAATATATTTCTGCAAATGAATTATTTTACGTAAACTCAGTTTGGGCTGACGTTAAATAAGATTATAAATAAACAAAATTTTAATTTCACTCTACTTACAAAAAAAGAGCGACCAATTGGTCGCTCTTTTTTTATGTATACAAAATAAAAATTACTTGTTCTTAAACTCAGGTTTGCGCTTTTCAATAAAAGCATTCATACCCTCTTTTTGATCTTCTGTTGCAAATAACATATAAAAATTCTTTCGCTCAAAAAACAATCCTTCTTGCAACCCTGTATCAAATGCTTTTAACACGCTTTCTTTTGCCATTTGAACCGCTATTGGAGACTTCTCAGCTATTTTACTAGCCATTTTAATAGCTTCATCTAAATAAAGCTGAACAGGCACTACTTTGTTAATTAACCCTGCTTCGCGTGCTTCTTCAGCGGTTATAAAATTACCCGTAAGAACCATTTCCATAGCCCTCGCTTTACCAACTGCCCTAGTTAAGCGTTGCGTTCCACCTGCACCCGGCATTACACCAATATTAATTTCAGGTTGACCAAACTGAGCTGTTTCACTTGCAACAATCATGTCGCATAACATACAAAGTTCACATCCTCCCCCTAAAGCAAAACCACTTACAGCCGCAATAATTGGTTTTTTCGTCTTTCTAATGCTATCCCAAGTGCTAAATTGGTCGATTTTAAGCATGTCAATGGCATTTCTTCCTGCCATTTGTTTGATATCGGCACCTGCGGCAAAAGCCCTATCGTTTCCTGTAATAATAATTGCACGAATATTTTCGTCTTCATCCAATTGCAACAAGGCTTCTTTAATTTCACCCATTAACTGCAAGTTCAAAGCGTTCAATTCCTTAGGCCTATTTAATTGAATTAATCCAACAAAAGGTGCTACCTGAGGATTAACCAGAATAAATTCATAACTCATAATGCGAAGTTAAATTAAAATTCAATTTTTTAAGGCAAATGCCTTGAACTTATTTTCCCAAATTCGTCTACTCAATAAGAAAATCAAATAACCCAAAATAGCTCCTCCAAAAACATCCGCTGGCCAATGTACCCCATTATAAACTCTTGAATATGCAACCAAACAAGCCATACTCAAGGCAATTATCATAAATCTCCTTCGCTTTTTCAATTCATTTAATCCAAATATGAATACTACGAACAAAGGGTAAATTGCAAAAGCATTGGCAGCGTGCGAGCTTACAAATCCATATTGACTTCCCGGTTTTCCATCAGGTAGGCGTGGATTAATCGCAGCACAAAATGCAGGTCTCGTTCTTTTGAATAGTGGTTTGCAAATTTTAGAACTGATACTATCTGAAAGTCCCACAGCCAAAACACACATTAAAACAGGAACCCAAAATTTCTTTTGGTACAATTGAACAAATTTAAAAATGGCAATTATATAAATAGGAATAAAGGCTGATTTGGAACTTAGAACATGCATCAAGCCATCTAACCAATTACTTGAAAACGTTTGATTGATCGCTATAAATAATTTGTGATCTAAATTTATCAAAAAGTGCATCATATTTTTTGTGCAATTAAAATTATACGGGATGAAGAATCTTCATCAAATTTTTCCAAATTGTAGTTTCCAAAAACCGAAATTAATTTCAAACCAACTTTTGAATACATTTCAACCAACTCGTGTTTTGAAATCATTTTCACCCTTTCCATGTAATCATCTTCAAACTCACCATGATTAACATGAATATGCTTTTCAATGAATTTCCCATTCACAATCTTTGAAATTCCAAATTCCACGTCATCAATAACCTTGGTTTCATTTTGGGGAAAATTCGAAACGACAATTTTTGCGTTTATATAATCTTGAATAAAATAGCCTCCACTTTTTAAGGCAGTCGCAATATTTTCAATGCACTTATAATCTTCACCAGAGTCTTCAAAATACCCAAAGCTTGTAAACAAATTAAAAACGTAATCGAAATTTTTCTGAGGAAATGGATCCCTCATATCATGAACAGAAAATTCAGTTCTATCATTTGCATTTTCCTTTGCAAACAAAATACTATTGCTGCTCAAATCCATCCCCCAAACATTTAAATCAAATTTCGACAATTCCAAACTGTGTCTGCCTTTACCACAAGCGATATCGGCAACATAAGAATTTGGAGGAATATTCAAATAATTGACTAAGTTTCGAATAAAGTAACTGGCTTCTTCGTTATTCCTATGCTTATACAAAATGTGATAATACTTTGTATCAAACCAACTCTTGAACCAATTATTTCTAATTTCTAACATTATTTTACAAAGTTATTGTAACTTTTGCAATATATATCCGTTTATTATTCTAGCGAATGACCATTGAAGAGTACAACC